>CADAKR010000023.1 GCA_902788545.1 uncultured Coriobacteriaceae bacterium | reverse complement strand
AAAATGTCACCATCGTCTATCTTCAAGTTGATGTTCTCGAGGGCGCGGTGGTCGCCGTCGCTGGCGTTGTACACCTTGCCTATGTCGCGTAGTTCAATCATGCCGTTCCCGTCGTTTCTCCCTGCCTAATGACGCACGTTGCTCCCAGGACATCGCCCTGGGAGCAACAAGCCCGAGTTGCGTATTGTACCGCGTTACTTGGCGGACAGCACGGCGCCGTCGAACGTCTTGTCAATGTACTCGGCCACAGAGGGATCCTGGATGGCCTTGACAAGCGCCTTGGTCTTGGCGGTGTCCTGGTTGCCGTCGCGCACGACGATGATGTTCTTGTACGTCTGGGCAGCTGTGCCGTTCGCGCTTTCGACAGCCAGCGCATCCTTGCCGACCGACAGGCCGGCGCCAAGCGCGTAGTTCGAGTTGATGGCGGCGATGTCAACGTCGGCGAGCACGTTGGGGATCGTCGCAGCCTCGAGCTCCTTGATCTGCAGGTTCTTCGGGTTGTCGACGATGTCGGCGACGGTGGCGGTGACGCCCGCGCCGTCCTTCAGCTTGATGAGGCCCTCCTGCTCGAGCAGCAGCAGTGCGCGTGCCTCGTTGGTGGTGTCGTTGGGAACGGCGATGGTGGCGCCGTCAGCCAGCGCGTCGAGCGTGGCGGTCTTGCCGGCATACAGGCCGAACGGCTCGTAGTGGACGGCGGCAACGCTGACCAGATGGGTGCCGTTTTCCTGGTTGAACGTTTCGAGGTACGGGATGTGCTGGAAGTAGTTGGCATCGACTTCGCCCTCTTCAGTGGCGGTGTTGGGCAGCACGTAGTCGTTGAACTCCTTCACGACGAGCTTGTAGCCGTCCTTTTCCAGCAGCGGCGCGACGACGTCGGTCAGGATCTGCGCATGCGGCGTGGGGCTGGCGGCCACCGTGATGGTCGTGTCGCCCGACGCAGCGGCAGACGATGCCGCGGAGCTGGCCGAAGCCGAAGCGCTGCCCGAAGCGGAAGCGCTGCCCGACGAGCTCGAGCCGCCGCATGCCGCCAAGCCGAAGACCGTCACCGCGGCGAGCGCGGCAGCGGCCACTGCCAGAAGTGCCTTGCGTGTCCTTGTGCGAGTGGTTTTCATGATTCCCCCATTTCCTTCATCTCACAACTTGTCTTCCTTCTTTTGGGACGACGAAGATTGTAGGGGCACCAAATTATGAGTTCAAGGCCTTGAATTATAGGAATTGGAAGTGCTTGGCTATCGATAATCTAGATAGCACGTGCGGCTTCCACTAATGCCTTGAACAAGCGCTTGGAATGCGGTCGCGTGCGCCACATGTACTCGGGGTGCCACTGCACGCCGACGATGAAGCGGGCACTTGGAAGTTCGATTCCCTCGATAACACCGTCATCAGGAGATACGGCCGACACCACCAGCCCTTCGCCGAGCTTCGCGACGCCCTGATGGTGGATCGTGTTCACGCCCAGCCGGGGTGCGCCGACCACTTCGGCGAGCTTCGTGCCTTCGACGATGTCGACCATATGGGCGGGCATGTCGAAGGGGCGTCCCTGCACGTGGCCAGCGACGGGAAGCTCGCCTTCGCTTCCAACGTCCTGGTGAAGCGTGCCGCCGAGGGCGACGTTGAGCGACTGCATGCCGCGGCAGATTCCCAATAACGGCTTGTCGGCCTTCACCACCGCATCCACGAGCGCCTGCTCCATTGCATCGCGCGACGTGGCCGAACGGTGCGTGCGGGGCTCGCGGCGCGCGCCGTACCGGGCGGGATCGATGTCCTGCCCGCCGGGGATGAGGAACCCGTCGCACGCCTGCACGATGCGCGCGATGTGGGCCGGATCGCTTGTCAGGGGCAGAACGAGCGGCACCGCCCCCGTTTCGAGCAGGCCCGAAAGGTACCCATCGGACACGGCCAAGCCCGTCCATTCGAAATCGTAGCGCGGCACCACGCCGATGACCGGCGCGTCTTCGGAACCTGCGGGCATGGCGTTGCGCTTCTCCATCAAGCGCGGCCAGATCTCGGCCAACGTGAAACGGTATTTCACCATCGAGGCCAGCGGCTCGAGATAGCTCCATTCGCCCGGTTGGAGCGAACCCTCGGCCAGGACCATGAGCAAGTCGGTCCAGAACTCGCAGGGACGGCTGTAGACCTCGGCCCCGTAGCCGCGTTTCATGAGGTCGTCCTTCGCCTGGCGGATGTGCCCCTCGTCGACGCTGGCGAGCAGCGTCTCGAGCACCTCGAGGTTGCGCTTGCTGTAGAACAGGGCGCGCACGAGCACGACGTAGGCCAGGCAATACTCGATGGGCATGGCGTCGGCGGGGCGGATCTCGAGGTAGCGCTTGCAGCGGACGTCGGGCCACACCATCGACAGCGCATGCTCGAGCTCGGCTTCGGTCATGGCCCGATCGGCGTACACCTCGTCGAACGTCGCCTCGCCAACGTAGCGGAACCCGTGCGTCCCCTCGTCGTCGGGCACGAGGATGGCCTGGCGGCTAAGAATGTAGTCGGCATAGTCGGCGAACGTGAACCCGGCCTTCATCGACCCGGGCAACGTGCCCACGCGATCGGGCTTCATGTCCGACCACACGCGCGTGCGCACCATGTTCTCCGCGCGTTCGGCGCCTTCGAACATCGGGGAATTGTCGCACATGAGCGCCAAGATCGGCGCGATGGCCTGGGCGATGCGAAGCTTGCGCAAAGCGTCGCTTTCGCTTTCGAAATCGATGGAAACCTGCAGTGCCGCCGAGCCGCGCATCATGCAGATGCCGGCAGACGACTGCGCACCGAGGAAGCGCGTCATGCACGCATAGCGGTATTTCGGGACAACCTCCAAATCGGCCGCCTTCGCCGCAGGGTTATACCCGAGCATGGGCGTGACGAGGCCGTATTGCTCGAGGATGGGATCGAGCTTGTTGCGGAAGTCGACGTAGGCGCGTTCGACGTCGAATACGCTGGTGAATGGGCCTGCCGAGATCTCGAGCTGGCCGGCAGGCTCGATGCTGATCGCCTCGCCGGCGCTGGCCAGGCCGATGATGGCGCCGTCCTCGCGCTGCGCGTGCTCATAGAGCGGCGCGAGCTGCGTCAACACGTCGCGGATGCCGCCGGGCTCGGAGTACGAGACGGGGCTGCCATCCCCATGCAGCACGATATGCTCGAGCTCGAAGCCGAGCCGCTGCGAGAACGTGCAGCCGCTGCGCAAGTAGTCGACGAGCTTCTGCCTGTTGATTTTCTTGTAATCGGCCATCGAACCTAACCGCCCTTTTCGCCCTACCCCATGGTGCCTTCACGACGCCCGCTCTACGCAGTTCGACGCTGGCGTGAAGACGCTTCCACGGGAGCAAGGGCGCATCCCTAGAAGCTGAACAGCGCGGTTGAAAGGTAGCGCTCGCCTGTGTCGGGCAAGATGGCGACGATGAGCTTGCCCTCGTTTTCGGGACGCTCCGCCAGCTTACGCGCAGCAGCCACCGCAGCGCCCGCCGAGATGCCCACGAGAAGGCCGTCTTTGGCCGCCAGTTCGCGACCAGCCTCGAACGCCTCCTCGTCCTCGACGGTGATGACCTCGTCGTAGACAGAGGCATCGAGCGTGTCGGGCACGAACCCGGCGCCGATACCCTGGATCTTGTGCGCGCCCGGCGTGCCGCTCGAGAGCACCGGCGAGGTGGCGGGCTCGACCGCCACAACCCTCACCTCGGGGTTTTGCGCTTTCAAATAACGGCCCGTGCCGGTCAGCGTGCCACCCGTGCCCACGCCCGCCACGAAGATGTCGACCTTGCCCTCGGAATCACGCCAGATCTCGGGGCCGGTCGTCGCCTCGTGGATGGCGGGATTGGCGGGATTCACGAATTGGCCGGGTATGAACGCATTGCCGATTTCGGCTTTGAGCTCCTCGGCTTTCGCGATGGCGCCCTTCATGCCCGCGCTGCCCTCGGTCAGCACGACCTCCGCCCCGTAGGCTTTCGCCAAGTTGCGACGCTCGACCGACATGGTTTCGGGCATCGTCAAGATGAGCCGCATGCCACGCGCCGCCGCGATGGCGGCCAGGCCGATACCCGTGTTGCCGCTCGTCGGCTCGATGAGCACGGTGTCGGCATCGATCTTTCCCTGGGCTTCGGCTTCGTCGAGCATGGCCTTCGCGATGCGGTCCTTAACCGACCCGGCTGGGTTGAAGAACTCGACCTTGCCGGCGATCGTCGCCTTCAGGCCGTGATTCTGCTCGTAATGCGTCAGCTCGACAAGCGGCGTGTTGCCGATGAGCTCCGATACGTTCTTGTGTATTGCCATGGCGTTTCCTTTCCTTGTGCGCCCTAAATCATAGCCGCGAGCGTGCGCCATGCCAACTCCGCGCACTTCACGCGTGCGGGCATGCGGCTGATGCTTTCAAGCTCGTACGCTTCGTCGAGGTCGTCGCGCTCGTCGGGCGACAGCTCGTCGCCCTGGATCATGCGGATGAACAAATCGCCTAGGCGCCTGGCCTCGTCGACGGTCTCGCCGGTGATGAGCTCGGCCATGATGTCGGCACTCGCCTGCGACACGGCGCACCCGCTGCCGGTGAAGGCCACCTCCTCGATCGTGGCGCTATCGGCCGACAAGCGCAGGCGCAGCACCAGCTCGTCACCGCAACTGGGGTTGACGCCCTCGTGCTCGTGCGTGAAATCGGTTAGCTCGTACTTGTAGTCGGGGTGGGCGTTGTGCTCCATCAACGCCGCCGTGTATACGTTTCCACTAGCCATGGAACATGCTCCAAACGTGCTCGAGTCCTTCTATCAGCCGGTCGATATCGCCGCTGTCGTTGTAGAACGCAAACGACGCGCGGCAACACGAGTCGATGCCGAGGTGGGCCAGCAAAGGCTGGGCGCAATGGTGGCCGGCGCGGATGGCAACGTTGTCCATGTCGAGGATGCTCGCCACGTCGTGCGGATGGATGCCGCACACGTTGAAGCTGACCACGCCGTGATGGGCTGCAGGATCATCCGGCCCGATGATGCGCACGAAATCCAAGCCGGACAAGCGGCGCATGCATTGGGCGACGAGCGCCTGCTCGCGAGCCTGCATGGCATCGAAGCCGACTTCCTCGACGTACGTCAGCGCAGCGTCGAGCGCGTAGATGCCGGCCGCATCTTGCGTCCCGGCTTCGAATTTCTCGGGCACGGGCGCCCACGTGGCATCCTGCTCGGTGACCGACTCGATCATCTCGCCGCCCGTCAAAAACGGCGGCATGGCGTCGAGCAGCTCATGGCGGCCCCACAGCACGCCGACGCCCATCGGACCGAACACCTTGTGCCCCGAAAACGCGAGGAAATCGCACCCGAGGTCGCTCACGTCCACGGGGAAATGCGGCACCGACTGGGCGGCGTCGACGACCATGACGGCCCCATTCTCGTGGGCGATATGCGCCATCAGCTTCACGTCGTTGGCCACGCCGAGCACGTTCGACACGTGGACGGCGCTCACGATCTTCGTGCGCGGTCCGATCTTGGCGCGCATCTCGTCCTCGCCGATGACGCCGTTGCCGTCGGGGTAGAGGTACACGAGCGTGGCGCCTGCCGCGCGACACGCCTGCTGCCAGGGAATGAGGTTCGAATGGTGCTCCATGACGGTGATGCACACCTCGTCGCCAGGACCGAGCACCGTGGGCGCAAGCGAATGCGCCACGAGGTTCAGCGCCTCGGAGGTGTTGCGGCAGAACACGATGTCGCGCCTGTCGTCGCGCTCGTCGAGGCCGATGAAGCGCGCCACGTGCCCGCGCGCGGCGTTGATGGCCTCGGTCGCGTCGACCGACAGCCGGTACAAGCCGCGCAGCGCGTTGGCGTTCATCTTCTCGTAAAAGCGCTTCTGGGCCTCGAGCACAGCCTTCGGCCGCTGCGCCGTTGCCGCGCTGTCGAGGAACGCCAAATCGGGATTGCGCGAAAGCAGCGGGAAATCCTTCTTGTACGGAGAAGCGGCAAGTGCCGACGCGCGGGTGTTGCGGGATTCCCATTCCGCACGGCCCGCCTCGGTAAGCATTCCTTCACCATGCAGTATCCGTTTTGCCATCTCTCTTCGCTCCCCTGTCGTACAGCGCTTCGATGTCTCTCGCATTCGGGTGGCTCCCCGCATGCGCAATCTAGCCCACCTCTTCTTCGAACAAGCCCGCGAAACCGGGGGCCACGCGCTCGCCGAGGCGCACCACAGCCGACCGCGCCGCAGAGGTGTCGGCATCGAGCGCCGCCTGCTCGACGATGGCGCTGGCGAACATGGCCTCGGCCGCTGCCTGCGAAAGCCCGCGACTGGCCAAGTAGAACAGCTGCTCGTTGCGAATGTGGCCGATCGTGGCGCCGTGGTTGCCGGCGACGTCGTCCTCGTTGCAGAGGATGACGGGCACGGTCTTGTTGTGCACGCCCTCGTCGACGAGCAGCACGGTCTCGTTTTCCGAGCCCTCGGCGCCTTTGCAGCCGCGCACGAGGTCGATGGTGCCACGCAGCGTCTTGCTGCTTTCGCCGGCCAACACGCCATTGGCTTGCATGACGCTTTCCGTCTTGCGGCCATGATGGCGCAGCGCGTAGTTGAAATCGCGTTCCTGGTCGCCCATGCCCAGGTAGCGCGTGTCGATGGAAACGTGGGCGAAATCGCCCCGCAAGTCTCCCGCCAGCCCCGTGAACGACTTCGAGGCGCCAAGCACCGTTTGGCGAACGCCGATGTGGGCCCCTTCAGCGGCGAACAGCGCCATGTCGTCGATGTCGGCATGCCCTTCGCCGAGCGTCTGCGTGCGCGCAACGTTCACGCGCGCGCCCTCGCCCGCGAAGATCCGCACCGTCGTGCCCGCGATGCCAGCAGGTTGCGCGCCGGGCCCATCCACCACGATGGAAAGGTCGACCGTGCTGCCCTGCTCGGCGACGACGTCGATGGCGGCAACGCTTATAGCCTGAGAGGCGGCCTCGACGACCACTTCGGCGCTCGCAGCCTGCCCGTTCTCGGCTTTCACAAGCAAGCAGTCGCCGGCAACATCACGCAGGTACGCCGCCACCTCATTGCCCACGCCGTGCTCGAATGCCTTGGCAAGCGAGCGTGCGCCTTCCAGCGCATCGGCGCCCGATTGATATGCCGAAAGCGCCGTGCCGCCATACGTGGCATCGGCCTCGGCGGCGAGATATGCCGCGCGCTCGGCTTCTTCGGCCGCCGTCGGCGCAGGATGGGCTGCCTCCCATGCCGCCTGCGCATCGGCGAGCGCGCGGTCGAGCGCATCGGCCCCGCCTGCCCGGACGTTTCCCTCTGCTTTCACACCGGCCTGGATTGACAGCCCGGCTGGTATTTCGATCTGCGCGTCGTTCGCCCCCAGGAAACGCCACGTGGCGGCTGGCATGGCACTCGCGCGCTCGAATGTTTGCGCTTGCGTTCCCATCATCCAATCGCCCCTTCCATTTCCAGCTTGATGAGGTTGTTCATCTCGACGGCGTATTCGAGCGGCAGCTCTTTGCTGATGGGCTCGGCGAAGCCGTTCACGATCATGGCACGCGCCTCTTCTTCCGACATGCCGCGGCTCATGAGGTAAAACACCTTGTCGTCGCCGATGCGCCCGATGGTGGCCTCGTGGCCGATGTCGACGTTCTTGCAGCGGATGTCCATGGCCGGGATGGTGTCGGAGCGACTGCGGTCGTCGAGCATGAGCGATTGGCACGAGACGGTGCATTTCGACCCGCTGGCGGCAGGCGTGGCCACAACCGAGCTGCGGAAGGTCTGGATGCCGCCATCCTTCGAGATGCCCTTCGTCTCGACGCTCGCGGCCGTGTCGGGCGCGGCGAGCACCACTTTGCAGCCGGTATCGAGGTTTTGCCCGCGGCCGGCGAACGTGATGCCCGTGAAGCTGGCGCGCGCCTTGCGGCCGGCCAGAATCGACATCGGGTACAGGTAGCCCACATGGCTGCCGAAGCTGCCCGATATCCACTCGATCTCGCCTTCCTCGTCGCAGCGGGCCCGCTTCGTGTTCAGGTTGTACATGTTCTTCGACCAGTTCTCGATGGTCGAGTAACGCAGGTGCGCCCGTTTGCCGATGAACAGCTCCACCGCGCCGGCGTGCAAGTTGGCCACATTGTACTTCGGCGCGCTGCATCCCTCGATGAAATGCAGGTCGGCATCGTCTTCCACGATGATGAGCGTGTGCTCGAACTGGCCGGCGCCTTTCGCGTTCAGGCGGAAATAGCTTTGCAGGGGGAAGTCGAGCTTCACGCCGCGCGGCACGTACACGAACGACCCGCCCGACCACACGGCGCCGTGCAGGGCAGCGAACTTGTGGTCGGTCGGCGGGATGAGCGTCATGAACTTCTCGCGGATGAGCTCGGCGTATTCGCCGTGGAGTGCTTCCTCGATGCCCGAGTACACGATGCCCATCTTGGACGCGCTCTCCTGCATCGAGTGGTACACGAGCTCGCTGTCGTATTGCGCGCCCACGCCCGCCAAGTAGCTGCGCTCAGCTTGCGGGATGCCCAGCCGGTCGAACGTGTCCTTGATGTTGTCGGGGACGCTTTCCCAATCGGATTTCTGATCGGTGTTTGGCTTCACGTACGTGACGATGTTGTCCATGTCGAGTCCTTCGATGGAAGGACCCCAATCGGACATCGCGATGCTGTTGAAGACCTCGAGCGAACGCAGGCGATGCTCAAGCATCCATTCCGGCTCGTCCTTGCGCTCGGAGATCTCGCGCACGATGTCGGGCGTCAGGCCCGCTTCGAGGCGCTCGGCGTCGGCGTCTTCGTAACGGAAGTCGTACAGCGAGCGGTCGATGTCGTCGACCTGCGTGCGCCTCTTTCCGGAGGCGGTGATGATAACGTCGTTTGCCATGGCGGACCGCCTAACGCAATGCGGATTCAGCCGCATCCGCAGGGGCGGCTTCATAGCGCTCGAAGCCCTGCGCGTCGATCTCGTCGATGAGGGTTGCGGGGCCTTCCGCCACCACGCGGCCGGCGACCATCACATGCACGCGGTCGACGTTGAGATGCTCGAGGATGCGCGTGTTGTGCGTGATGATGAGCAGCGTGCCATCGCAGGCTTCGCGGTACAGCTCCATGCCGTGCGAGACAACCGAGAGCGCGTCGACGTCGAGGCCGGAATCGGTCTCGTCGAGGATGGCGAGCTTCGGCTGCAAGAGCAGCAGCTGCAGCATCTCGACCTTCTTCTTCTCGCCGCCGGAAAAGCCCACGCCGAGCTCCCGGTCGAGGTAAGCCGGGTCCATGTCGAGCGTTTCGGCCAGCTCCTGCGTCTTGCGGCGGAACTCCTTGTTCTTAAGCTTCTCGCCACGACCTTCCATCATGGCGCGCAGGAAACTGCGCAGCGGCACGCCGGGGATCTCGACCGGCGCTTGGAAGCTGAGAAACAAGCCGGCCCGACTGCGCTTATCGGGAGCCAATTCCGTAATATCGGCGCCGTCGAAGAAGATTTCGCCAGCCGTCACCTCGTAGGCGGGATCACCCATCAGCACGTGGCCGAGCGTCGACTTCCCCGCGCCGTTCGGACCCATGAGCACGTGCACCTGGCCTTGCGCCACCTCCAGGTTGACCTCGTGGAGAATGGCTTTTTCCTCGACCGCAGCGGATAAGCCGCGGCAACGCAGCAACGCATCGCTTGTCATGTGATTCACATCCTTATTCAGCGACAGCCGCCATGAGCGCGCTGCCTGTCGTGTTGTTCGCCATTAATCCTAGCATCTTTCTAGGTTTTTGCAAGACCAGATCGAATTTGGGTGATCGCACGGTTTCGGGCGGCGCTTCGCATAAGTTGGCGGGCCATTTTCGCCAAATCGGCCCCGAAATGACAAAAATTTCGATTTAAGAGACATTTGCGAACTTTCAAGCAAATGTCGACCTGGGAAAACACAGCCATCGGCTTCCTGCCATACAGCATCTGCAAAAATACCACCGTGTTTACCTGGCATTTTCGATGACGGGCCTACTTCGTATGTCTCTTAAATCGGAAATTTTGTCATTTCGGGGCCGATTCAGCCGAAAGTCATCTGCTTAATCGCAAAAACAGGCGCGATGAGCCATTCCATGCAACGAGGCGGGCGCAAAACGATGCGGACGCCGTCAAGGCGTCCGCTCGAGGGAAAGGAGCCGCTTGGAAAGGGCTTTTGAGTTGGCTTTGAAGAACCGCTATTCGTCGACCTTGGGGAACAGCGCGGTCGAAAGGTAGCGCTCGCCCGTATCCGGCAGAATGACCACGATGTTCTTGCCGGCGTTTTCGGGACGCGCTGCCAACTTGGCCGCAGCCGCAAGCGCCGCACCAGACGAGATGCCGTTGTTCACGCCCTCGGTGCGCGCGAGGTCCTGCGATGTTTCGATAGCCTCCGCCGTGCTGACCGAGATCACCTCGTCGACCACGTCGGCATCGTAGTTCTTCGCCACGAAGCCGGGGATGATGCCCTGGATGCCATGCGGGCCCGGCGCGCCGCCGTCGAGGATGGGAGATTCCTCGGGCTGCACGGCGACGATCTTCAAACCGGCTTTGCGGGGCTTGAGCGCATGGGCAATGCCGGAAAGCGTGCCGCCCGTGCCCACGCCGCCGACCACGAAATCAACGGTGCCAGCCGTATCGCGCCAAATCTCCTCGGCAGTCGTGACCTCGTGAATGGCGGGATTGGCGGGGTTTTCGAACTGTTGCGGAATGAACGAGTTCGGCGTGGCGTCGCGGATGGCCTCGGCCTTGGCGATAGAGCCCTTGATGCCCTCGAATGCCGGCGTGAGCACGAGCTCGGCCCCGTACTGGCGGATGAGCGCGCGTCGTTCGACCGAGAGCGATTCGGGCAGCACGATGATGACCTTGTAGCCAAGCGCGGCGCCGTAAGCGGCCAGCGCAATGCCCGTGTTGCCGCTCGTGGGCTCGATGATGGTGCCGCCCGGCTTAAGAATGCCATCCTTCTCGGC
>CADAKR010000022.1 GCA_902788545.1 uncultured Coriobacteriaceae bacterium | reverse complement strand
CGATCCCAGGGAATACAGCGCGTTTTGCTGGGCGATGAGCTTGGTGGCGGCTGTGTCGGGGCAGCCCATGAGGTCGAATCACAGCGGCGTGTAGCCCATGGCCGCGGCAGCCGACGACATGGCCATGGCGATGCGGTAGTGCCCAAATCCCATGCGGATGTTGCCGATGACCACCGGATTGTCGATGGTCGCGAAGTTGCCGGCGGCGCCAGGCCCTGCAGGACGCAGCCACTTGCCGCCGAAGCGCTCGCCGATGACGGGCAATTCGGCGAACCGCAGGTGGCAGACCTCGGATCCGTCGCGTTTCAGCTTGCGGGCGTTTTTCGCCTTCGCCTTGCATGCCTTCGCGTACGTGCGGGCATCGATTTCATTTCCGAAGATGACGGCTGCGCGATCGGTGGCCATGGTCGTTCTCCCAGATGAGGTGGTGGTAACTTGCTATAATTCTCACATCATTATATTCGCGCGGAGGTCATTTATGGAAAAGAAGCTCGCGACTAACGGCATTTTGTGGAAGTTCGCCTTCGGCCAGCTGGGTTGGGCAGCGCTGGCGGGTGTCATCTCGAACTGCCTGGTGTATTACTACATGCCCGAACAGGACCTGCTCGCGCAAGGCCATACGCTGTTCATCACGCAATCGGCCGTGTTCTTCGGCATGCTCACGGTCATCGGCGGCATCACGGCGCTCGGTCGTCTGTTCGATGCCGTCACCGATCCGTGGATCGCCTCGTTGTCCGACCGTTGCAAGCACAAGCTCGGCCGCCGCATCCCGTTCCTGCGCTACGCCGCCATCCCGTTCGGCATCATGACGGTGCTCGTCTTCGTGTCGCCCGTGCCCGAGCAAAGCCCCATAAACAGCGTGTTCCTCGGCGTGACGATGCTGCTGTTCTATCTGTGCATGACGTGCTACTGCACGCCGTACAACGCGCTCATTCCCGAGCTTGGTCGCACGCAAAAGCTGCGCATCAATGTATCCACCTACATTTCTGCCACGTATTTCATCGGCACAGCGCTGGCCTACACGGTGCCTACCATCGCCAGCATGCTGTTCCCGACGTTCGGCGTGGCCGGCGGCTACCGCATTGCCGTTGCCTGCTTGGCTGCAGTGGCCGTCATCTGCATGCTCATTCCCGCCTTCGGCATTGACGAGCACAAGTACGCCGACACGACGCCTTCCGAATCGCCCGCGCTTTCCAGTCTCGTCAAGACGTTCAAGAACAGGGAATTCCAGACGTTCGTGATCTCCGACATCCTGTACTGGATCGCGTTCACGATGTTCCAAACGGGCCTTCTGTTCTACGTCACGCAGCTCATGGGCCTCGACGTGGCGTGGTCGACCATCCTGCTCGTGCTGATGATGCTCGTCGCGTTCATCCTGTACATTCCCGTGAACTTCCTTGCAAAGCGCATCGGCAAGAAGAAGCTCATCGTGTTCGCGTTCGGGTTTTTCGCCGCCACGTTCGGCATCACGGCGCTTTCGGGCCTGACCGGCATCCCGAACGAGGTGTGGGGCATCCTCATCTCCATCCTGGCTTCCATCCCGCTGGCCATCTTGGGCGTCCTTCCGCAGGCCGTTGTCGCCGACATCGCCGACGTCGACGCGTTCGACACCGGCGAGGCGCGCCAGGGCATGTTCTACGCGGCCCGCACGTTCGCCATGAAGCTGGGCCAGGCGGTGTCGATGCTCGTGTTCACGGGCATCATCGCCATGGACATCGGCGACATGAAATACCGCATCACCGCCGTGGTGGCTTGCGTGTTCTGCCTGCTCGGCTGCCTTGTGTTCGCGCGCTACCACGAGCGGAAGGTGCTCGCCCGCATCAACGAGGAGCTGGCCGAAGAAGGCATCGCGCAAGCGTAGGTGGTTGACTCGCGCGTTTGGGGCGGCCCCCAAGTGCGCATTGCCTGCATGTCAGAGAGGAGACGCGCCCTCATGACCGATTCTCTTTACGGCGCTCGGGCGGCCATGGAGCCCGTGGGGCTTTCGCTGCGCTACACCGATTTGGCCTCTGGCGATGTGCGCGATGTCGAGCGCGATGTGTTCGCGCCGTTTCGCGACGAGGCGGTTTCCATCGAAACGTCGTTTGACGGCGAGATCCTGGAAGTGGCCGTCGTGCCGCGGCAGCCTGTTCGCATGCGGCTGATGGTCGTGACGTTGCGCCATGCGTTCGCGACCGAGGAAATGGTGTTGCTGAACGGCTATCAATCGTGGACCGACACGGCGGAGCATCCGCCCTGGTATGCCATGCGCGAGTGGTTGCGGACATCTCAGGTGGTGGCCGACCGCTACGCGGCTGACGCCCACGGCGATTACTCGATGGTGAAATACGCGAAACGCCGGGGCGAGCAGCACGGGTTCACGTTCGGCACGTTCAGGCGCGGCGAGGGCATGGTGCTTGTGGGATCGCTGCGCGAGGACCATGGCTTCACGGTCATCCGCACGTTTGCCGCTGACGGCAGGGTCACGCTGAAACCCGAAATGCCCGTTCGCATGCTCGACGCCGGCCAGCGCGTGGTGCTGGGGCGTTGGGCCGTGACGCGTGGCACGCTCGACGAGTGCTACGACCGCTGGTTCACGCTGATGGGCGTGCAAGCGCGGCCGGTGCGACCGCTCGTGGGCTACACGAGCTGGTACCGCCATTACTACGACATCGATGAAGCCAAGCTCTTCCACGATCTGGAGGGCATGAAGGGCGCTTCGTTCGTCAAGCGCATCGCCGATGCGGCTTCGAAGCCCGGCTGCAACGGCGCCATGCCGCTGTTCCAGATCGATGACGGCTATTGCAAAGTGGGCGATTGGCTCGAGGTCGACGAGCGGAAATTCCCGAACGGCCTGGCGCCGTTTGCCCGGGCGGCCCGCGAGGCGGGGTTCCTTCCCGGCTTGTGGGTGGCGCCGTTCGTGTGCGAGCGCGATTCGCGCATCTTCCATGAATGCGGCGATTGGCTGCTGCACGACGATGAGGGCGAACCCGTGCGTTCGGGACCGCAATGGAGCGGCGGTTACGCCCTTGACACGCGAAACGTGGAGGTGCGCAGTTACATCTTGGACGTGTTGCGTACCATGACGCGGGAATGGGGCTTCGGCCTGTTGAAAATCGATTTCCTCTACGCCGCGTGCATGCGTGCGCGTGGGGGGATGAACCGCGGCGAGCTCATGGCCGACGCGCTCGACTTGGTGCGCGAAGGCGTAGGCGACGATACGCTCATCTTGGGATGCGGCGTGCCGTTGGCGTCGGCGTTCGGGCGCGTCGATTACTGCCGCATCGGCTGCGACGTGGGACTCGATTGGGATGACAAGCCGCATATGCGCCTGTTCAACCGCGAACGCGTTTCGACGAAGAACTCGATCATCAACACGTATTCGCGCGTGCCGCTCGACGGACGGGCTTTCGGAAACGACCCTGACGTGTTCTTCCTGCGCGAGGATGTGAAACTGAGCCAGGCGCAGCGCGACGAGCTGCTGTTCACGAACGCCGATTGCGGCACCGTTTTCCTGACAAGCGACGATATGAGCGCTTGGAACGATATGCAAAGAAGCCGCTACGACGCGGCTTTGAGCGTGTTCCTCGCGCGTCATGCCGGGAAGGGGGAGGTGCGATGAGCGCTGTTCGCGCGTTCGCGCCCGGGCGCAGCGAGCTGGCGGGCAACCACACCGACCACCAAGGTGGGCGCGTCATCGCGGCTGCCGTGTCGTGCGGGGTGGAGGTCATCGTGCGGGCGAGCGGCACCGAGCGTGCTCACCTGGAAAGCCCGGGTTTTGAACCTGTCGACCTCGACGTGACCGACAGCGCTGCGCGCGAGGGCGAGCGCAACACGACCGCCGCGCTTGTGAGGGGCGTGATCGCCGGCTTGCGCGATGCAGGCGTGCCCGTCGAGGGCTTCGACGCAGCTGTGACCAGCACGGTTCCCGCGGGCGGCGGCCTCTCGTCTTCGGCGGCGTTCGAGCTCGCGCTGGCGGTTGCCCTGTGCTGTGCGGCCGACCGCGAACTGCCCGCCATGGATTTGGCCCGCATCGGCCAACGCGCGGAACGCGACTATTTCGGGAAACCCTGCGGCCTCATGGACCAGGCGGCAATCGCCTTCGGCGGGGTGAACCTGTTCGACTTCGCCTGCGATCCCGTCTCCGCCGAGCGCATTGACTTCGATTTCGGGGCATGCGGACACGCGCTCTGCCTTATCGACACGCATTGCGATCACAGCGCCTATACCGACGAGTACGCGCAGGTGGCGCGCGACATGACCGCCGTCGCGCAGTTTCTGGGCGCAGACCGGCTGTCGCGGATCGCGGAAGGGGAGTTCCTCGACCGGCTTGGAAGCATCCGCGCGCACATGGGCGACGCCCCCGCCTTGCGCGGCTTGCACTACTACCACGAGATGCGTTTGGTCGATGCCCGTGTTGAGGCGCTGCGCCAGGGCGATTTCGAGGCGTTTTTAGCCGCCACGCGCCAGTCGGGCGCATCGTCTGCCCAATACCTGCAAAACGTCTCGACGTTCGACCGCGCGTCGCAGCCGGCCATGGTGGCGCTCGCGCTTGCCGATGTGCTGCTGGCGGGGCAGGGTGCCGTGCGCATCCATGGCGGCGGCTTCGGCGGCACGGTGCAGGCGTTCGTGCCGACAGGCCAGCTCGCGCCGTTTTGCGAAGCCGTCGACGCGCAGCTGGGCGTTGGCTCATGCCAGGTGTACGACATAGTCAGCGAAGGGGCGCATGCACAGAGAATGTGACGGACAACGACGTTGTTCGTCACATGTTGCGGAAGGAACGGTCAATGGACACCGATGCGTTTTACCAGGCGAGCCGCGAGGCGAATTACGTGAAGGTCGCCGACATCGCGCGCAACATCGCGTGGACCACGCCCACCGAGTGGGGCGACATGCAGATCACGATAAACCTGTCGAAGCCCGAAAAAGACCCCCGCGCCATCGCTGCGGCGGCCAAGGCGGGCCCTTCGGAAAAGGCCGACTACATCGACCCGGCGACAGGACGAGCGCGCCCGTGCCCGCTGTGCGTGACCGAAGACGATGTCGCGTGCGGCTATGCGAAGCGACTCGACCTGTCGGGTGATGCGTGGGCGCTTTGGTACAGCCCCTACGCGTACTACAACGAGCATTGCATCGCCATGAGCTGGCAACACCGCCCCATGCACATCGACCGCGCCGCTTTCACGAGCCTGCTCGACGTGGTCGACGCGCTGCCGCAGTACTTCTTCGGCAGCAACGCCGATTTGCCCATCGTGGGCGGATCGATTCTCAGCCACGATCACTACCAGGGAGGACGCCATACCTTCCCGATGGAAGTGGCGCCCATGACAGAGATGTTCGAGCTGCCCGCGTTTCCCGCCGTGAAGGCCGGCGTCGTGAAATGGCCCCTCAGCGTCATCCGCCTGCAGTGCGCCGACCGCGCGCAGCTGGTCGATGCGGCCGTCGCCATCCTCGATGCGTGGCGCGCTTACGACGATGCGTCGGTTGGCATCGTGTCGCATACGGGCGAGGTGCGCCACAACACCATCACGCCCATCTTGCGCAGGAAGGACGGCGCCTACGAGATGGACCTCGCCCTTCGCTGCAACATCACGAGCGACGAGCATCCGCTCGGCGTGTTCCATCCCCATGAGGAGCTGCACCACATCAAGAAAGAGAACATCGGCCTTATCGAGGTCATGGGCTTGGCCATCCTGCCGCCGCGCGTTCAGCAGGTCATGGACGAGCGCTCCTACACCCGTGACGACGTCGGCCGCCTGTTCGCGCGTGTGCTCGAGGATGCAGGCGTATTCAAATGGGACGCGCAAGGCCGCGAAGCGCTCGCCCGCTTCATCAGCACGCTGCAGTAAGAGAGCTTTAAGGAACCAATTGGGGATACTCCCCTTTTGGCCCTTTTGGCTCCTTATGCCTCAAATGCACCTTCCCCTCCCGAAAAGAACCAAAAGGGGAGTATCCCCAATTGGTTCAATTGGTCCTTTTGGCTCCTCTTGCCTGCGTCCGGAAGTCCACGCGCTTCATGAAGCGAGTTTGTGCAAGTCGCACTTTCCCATGCGGAAATAGGGTTCTTTTTGGCTGGGGAGAATTGCGAATGTACAATGGCAGCATGTTGAAACGCAGCGTCATTGCAACGGGCATCGGGTTCGCGCTCGATGCGGTGCTGGGCGATCCTTCGGGGTGGCCTCATCCCGTGCGCCTCATCGGCAAGCAAATCGATTTCGAAGAGGGAATCCTGCGCACGCATGTGCTCGGAGAGCTGGAAAACGCGGGATCGGCATGGCCGTTTGACCGCGAGAAGACCGAGCGGTTGTGCGGGTACATCCTGACGGCCGATGTCACGCTGCTGGCACCCATCGCGACATGGGCGCTTTTGCGCGTATGCAACCGGTTCAGCCCGTGGTTGGCGCTGGGTGTCGAAAGCGTTTTGTGCTACCAGTTGCTGGCGGCGCGCTCGTTGCGCGACGAGAGCATGAAAGTGCATGACAAGCTCGTAGCCGGCGATCTGCCGGGGGCGCGCAAGGCATGCGGCATGATCGTCGGGCGCGATACCGAGGTGCTCGACGAGGAGGAAGTGGCCAAGGCCGCCGTGGAGACCGTCGCCGAGAACACCTCGGATGGCGTCATCGCCCCGCTGCTGTTCATGGGGCTGGGCGGCGCGCCTGGGGCCATGATGTACAAGGCCGCGAACACGCTTGACTCGATGATCGGCTACAAAAACGAGCGTTACCTGAACATGGGGCGCGCGGCTGCCAAACTCGACGACGTGCTCAACTTCGTGCCTGCCCGCGTGTCTGGGGCGCTCATGTGCGCGGCGGCGGGCATCGCAGGGTTCGATGCGAAGCGCGCGTGGGCCACGTTCAAGCGCGACCGGCTGAACCACACCTCGCCGAATTCCGCCCACACCGAGGCGGCTTGCGCGGGTGCTCTCGGCGTGCAATTGGGCGGCGGCCACCTGTATTTCGGCGAGTACGTCGAAAAGCCAACGATCGGCGATGCGACGCGTGCCGTCGAGCCTGCCGACATCGAGCGCGCCAACAAGCTGATGTACGTCACCGCAGTGCTCGGCTTAGGCGTTGCCACGCTGATCGGATTGATGAGACGAAAACGAACGTGATGCCGAACTGGACGTTTGCCTCAGGGGCAGACGTCCACCTCTGAGGCAAACGTCCAGTTCTGAAACGGAGTAGCACATGGAGCGCTTCGAACATGGAGGCGACACATATGGCCTTGAAGGCGTGATCGACTTCTCGGCGAGCCTGAACCCGCTTGGCACGCCGGTGCAGATCGTGCGCGCGCTTAAAGTGGCAGCTGGCGATTTCTCGGCCTATCCCGACCCGCATTGCCGCGACCTGACCGCCGCGCTTGCCGCTGCGGAGGAGGTGCCGGCCGAACAGATCGTCGTCACGGCAGGCGCGACCGACGCCTTCGAGCGCATCGCCACAGCCTTCGCGCCCCACAAGGCGCTTGTTTGCACGCCGTGCTATTCGGGCTACGAGCAGGCGCTGGCTAAGCTCCATACGCGCGTCGTCCACCACAGCCTCGTCGCACGCGAGGATTTCGATTTGACCGAGCGCTTCATCGACTACATCGAACCCGACATCGACATGGTGTTCCTTTGCTCGCCCAACAACCCGACGGGGCGCACCATTTCCCGCGAGCTGTTGGTCAAGGTGTTGCGCGCGGCCGCTCGCTGGGGCACGTGGGTCGTCCTCGACGAATGCTACCTCGATTTCACGCACGAGCATTCCGCCGTGTCCTTGCTCGATCGGTATCCGCAGCTCATCGTCGTGAAGTCGTTCACCAAGACCTACGCGATGGCCGGCATTCGCGTCGGCTGGTGCGTGTGCGGCTCGCCCGATGCGGCCCGTCGCCTGCGCGATGTCGGGATGCCCTGGATCGTGGCGACCCCATCGCAGGTTGCAGGCTTGGCCGCGCTCGACGTGCCGGGCTATATCGACCTGACGAAGGAATACGTCGACGCCGAACGCGACCATCTCGAGACGGCGTTGCGCGAACTCGGCATGTTCGTCGTTCCGTCGCACGCGAACTTCATCTTGTTCCAGAGCCCTGTTGCGCTCTACGAACCGTTGCTCGAACGCGGTTTCGTCATCCGCCGCTGCGAGAACTTCCGCGGCCTCGATGGCTCGTGGTCCCGCATCGCCGTGCGCACTGCCGACGAGAACAAGGGCCTGATAGCGGCGATCAAGGAGGTGCGCACGCGATGAAAGCGTCGTCGTCTTTCTTCCAGAACCGCGCTTGCGAGTGCTTTCCCTGCCATGAGGGCGTGCCCCTCGATGAATTCAATTGCCTGTTCTGCTATTGCCCGCTGTACGCGCTCGGCGATTCGTGCGGCGGCAATTTCAGCTATTCCGCGTCGGGTGTGAAGGTGTGCACCAATTGCACGTTGCTGCACGTAGGCGATGCGGGCGCCGGGATCGTGAAACAGCGGTTCGGCGAACTGAAAGAGCTTGGAAGGAGACGCTTGTGACGGCATGGTTGGAAGATGTGGCGAGTCGCATCGCCCCGTTTGACGAGGCTGCATGCAAGCGTGCAGTCGACAAATGGAATGCCGTGGCCAAGCCCATCGGATCGCTCGGGGCGCTGGAAGACGACGTCGTGCAACTGGCCGGCATCGTCGGCACCGAGGACGTCTCGATCGCCAAGCGGGCGCTCGTGGTGATGTGCGCCGACAACGGCGTGGTGGCCCAAGGCGTGTCGCAATGCGGCTCCGACGTCACCAGGGCCGTTGCCACGGCACTCGGTTCCGGCGTCTCGTCGGCATGCGTCATGGCGCATACGGCCGGCATCGACGTCGTGCCGGTCGATATCGGCATGGCCGACCCGGGACAGCTTCCCACGCCCGAGACCCGCGACCTGTACGCGGCAGGAGCGCCGACGACCCCCGATCCCCTTCCTGTGCCCGGTGTGCTGCAACGCAGCGTGGCACGCGGCACCGGCGATATCTCGGTTGGTCCTGCCATGACGCGCGATCAGGCCGTTTATGCCATCCAGGTCGGCATCGACCTCGTGGGCGAGCTGAAGGGCCAAGGCTACCAGCTGCTCGCGACCGGCGAGATGAGCATCGGCAACACGACGACGGCGTCTTCTGTCACCGCGGCATTGTTCGGCAAGCCCGCCCGCGAGATGGTCGGGCGCGGTGCGGGCCTATCCGACGAGGGCCTTGCCGTGAAGGTGGCCGTCGTCGAGCGCGCGCTTGCCGTCAACGCATACGACCCGTCCGATGCGCTCGGCGTTCTCGCCACGTTCGGCGGATTCGACATCGCGGGCATGGTGGGGCTGTTCATAGGGGGCGCGCTGCATCGCGTGCCCATCGTCGTGGACGGCTTCATCTCGGCGGTTGCCGCCTACGTGGCCACGCTCATCGTCCCGTCGTGCGCGTGGGCCATCATGGGCTCGCACGTCTCGTCCGAACCGGCGGTCAGCCTGGTGGTCGACGCGATTTCGCGTCGCTGCGCAGATGCGGGTGTGACGTTTCAGCCGGTCATCGACGCGCGCATGCGCTTGGGCGAGGGAACTGGCGCCGTGTGCCTGGTGCCGCTCCTCGACGCGGCGCTCGCGCTGTACAACGGCACGACGTTCGATGACGAGGGCATCGAGGCCTACGAGGTGTTCGATCAGTGATCGCCGTGGTCACAGGAGGCGCGGCATCGGGGAAGAGCGCGTTCGCCGAGCGGTTGGCGTGCGCTTTGCCCGGCCCGCATGCCTATGTGGCCACGATGCGCCATGGCGATGCCGAAACGGAGGCCCGCATCGCACGGCACCTGCGCATGCGGGAAGGGAAGGGCTTTTTCACCGTCGAGCTCGCCGATGGCGACAGGAGCGGCCTTTCGGCATGCAAGACCGCCTTGCTCGAGGATTTGGGAAACCTGGTCGCCAACGGGCTTGAAGACTCGCTTGCAGATGTTCTCGTCTGCGAGAACGCGGTCATCGTCGCCAACGAGGTTGGGGGCGACGGAATCGCCTACGACTCGTTCACAATGGAGTATATTGAAACCATCGGGGCCTTGGCTTGCTCGCTGGCCGCACGCGCCGATGTGGTCGTCGAAGTGGTGTCGGGTGTTCCGAACGTCGTGAAAGGGGAGTTGCCATGCGCATGTTGAAATCGCTCGCGTTGGCGATCTCGTGTTTCACGCGCCTTCCCGTGCCCAAGATGGATTGGGATTCCGACAACATGCGCTTCATGTTGGCGTGGTTTCCCTTCGTGGGCTTGATCGTCGGGGCGTTCGTCGCCTTGTGGTGGTTCATCGCCGAGGCGCTCGGGTTCGGGATGGTGCTGAAAGCCGCCGGCGTCGCGCTCGTCCCGTTGGCGGTGACGGGCGGGTTTCACCTGGATGGATTCGCGGATGTGATCGATGCGCTGGCAAGCAACGCCGAGCCCGATCGCAAGCGCGAGATCCTGAAAGACTCGCATATCGGCGCGTTCGCGGCGATGGGCGTTGCCGCCTACGTGCTGGCGTATTTCGCCATCGCAACCGAGCTTCCCACCGGATGGCGCGTCGCTGCGCTGCTCGCTTGCCTGCACGTCATGTCGCGCTGCGGTTCCGCCTTCGCGTCCACGCTGTTTTTCGGAAACGGCACGAGCGGCATGCTGACGTCGTTCCGCGATAGCGCCGATGTGCGCATGACGGTTGCCGCGGTCGTTGTCGTGTTCGTCGTCTTCGGAATCTGCGCCATCGTCATCGGCCCGCTTTGCGGCGCGCTCATGGTTTTGTGCGAGGCGGTTCTCCTCGTGTGGCTGAACTGGTTCGCGCAGCGCAACTTCGGCGGCATGAGCGGCGATGTCGCCGGTTTCTTCCTGCAGACGTGCGAGCTTGTCCTGCTCGCGTGCATCGTTATCGGCGCGAAGGTGGTGGGGCTGTGATACTCGTGGTAGGCGGCCTTGCTTCGGGCAAACGCACGTTCGCGCGCAGCCTGGGATTTGCCGACGAGGATGCGGCATTCGACGTGCATGAGCGTCTGCGCATGACGTGCGCCGAGGTCGGCAACGGCATCGTGCCGCTCGATCCCGACGAGCGTGCCTGGCGCGAGGCGGTCGGCCGCTTGTCGAGCGCGCTGGCCGAACGCGCCGATGCAGTCGTGCGCACGGTGTGCGGCATCCCCGTCTTCCTGAAAGGCGACTCGGACACTTGCCCCAGAGGCGGACGTCCACCTTTGAGGCAAGCGTCCGATAATGCGGAGATGGAGCTGGTTCTCATTCGGCATGGGCAAACGCCCGGCAACGAGGAGAGGCGCTATGTGGGCATCGTCGACCAGCCGTTAAGCGATGCGGGGCGCGCCCAGGCTCGGGCGGCCGGTGCGCGCGATGACGTCGTGCGCGTGTACGTGTCGACGTTGAAGCGCACGCACGAGACGGCGGCCCTCATGTTCCCCCGCGCCGAGCAAGTGGTCGTGGAAGGCATCCAGGAAATGGATTTCGGCGCCTTCGCAGGGCGCTCGGCCGACGAGATGGCCGATGACTCCGACTACCGTGCTTGGGTCGAAAGCGAGTGCACGGCCCCGTGCCCGGGCGGCGAATCGCAAGGCCACTTCACCGACCGCGTGTGCGCGGCGCTCGAGAAGCTGCTGCGCGAAGCGAGCGAGCGCGGTGAGAAGCGGCTGGTCGTGGTCGCCCACGGCGGCACCATGATGTCGTTCCTCGACCGTTACGGCAACGACCCCTCGAAGAAGTACTGGGAATGGCTGCTCGGCAATTGCGAAGGCTACCGCATCACGCTGACATGCGGCGATGCGGGAATCCAGGTGCGCTCGATCGGGCAGTGGGGGTAGTTACTTCAGCTTCGGGACGATATAGCCGTCGGAAACGGCGTGCACGGCGAGCTTCATGATGGAGTCGTAGCCCGTCTTCGCCAAGATGCCGGAAATGCGGCGCTTCACGGTGCCCTCGCTGAGGAACAGCTCGTTGGCGATTTCGCGGCGTGATTTGTTCTCGCATACGAGGCGCAGGATCTGGATCTCCTCGTCGTCGAGCTCCTCGAGCTTGGCGTCGCCCAATTGCGCGGCGGGGAACGTCGAGTAGCCCTCCATCGTCGAGCGGATGATCGAGAGCAGCTCGGCTGTGCTGACGTTCTTGTACACGAAGCTGTCAGCGTGCGCCGCGTGCGCCTGCTCGATGAAGGTGATTTCGGGAATGCCCGTCATGACGACGACGCGCACATCGGGCATCTCACGCTTGATGAGCGCCGCAGCAGCGATGCCGCTCGCGTCGTCTTCGGTGCACACGTCCATGAGCATGAGGTCGGGATTGTTCTCCTTTGCGGCGTCGAGCGCCTCGGCGGCGCTGGCGAGCGTCGCGACGATTTGCATGTCTTCTTGGGCGTCGATGGCCATGGCGAGCGATTCGCGCAACATTACCTGGTCTTCGACAAGAACGATCCGAATCATCCCACATCCTTTCGCTCAATCACGCACATCATAACACGGGCGACGGCGACCGCTAAGCAATCGAATCGGGTTTTGGGACGAAAGGCGACGGCAAGACGTAGTATCATATTCGCAGCATCATCCTTATCGGGATAAAGAAAGGGACGAACATGAAGAAGGGCATTATCGTTGCGCTGTTCGCATGCGTGTTCGCGCTCAGCCTCGCGCTCGTCGGTTGCGGCGGCGGTGGCGGCGACGTGAAGGCTGCATGGGTCGGCACGTGGGATCTCACCGAGATGGAAGAAGGCGGCCAGGTGACTGGCTCCGAGGACATCGAGATGCTGAAGGGCCTCGGCCTGACGGTCAACCTCGAGCTCAAGGAAGACGGCACGGGCGCACTCGTGTTGTTCGGCGAGTCGATGGACGGCAAGTGGGAAGCCAAGAGCGCCACTGACGCCACCTTCACCTACGAAGGCCAGACCATCAACATGAAGATCACGGACGGCAAGCTGACCATGGAGCAGAACGGCTCGAAGCTCACGTTCGTCAAGGGCACGGCAAGCTCGGCTTCGGCCTCGGCTGCGTCGGCATCGGCATCTGCCGCGTCGGCTTCAGCCGCCTCGGCCTCGGCTTCCGGCTCGTCTTCATCGGCAAGCTAGGATTCGGCTGGCTCGTCACGTTGAATGTGCAGAATGGGTCGCGCTTCGGCGCGGCCCTTCTGTTTTTGCAGACTGTGCCACCACGGGACGAGTTGCACATTGTAAACTAGCAGCGTTTGTGCTTCGAAGCCCGCATCGTAGGCGGGATGAGCGTGGAGGAAGCGAACACTGGTGGCTAAGCGCCTCGCGATAGCGATTTACGATGCAGCGGCAGCGCTCCTGTGCGCGCTCGTGGCGTCGTGCGCGCTGGTGACGCCCGCATTCGCCTACATCGACCCGTCGGTCATGACCTACACCATCCAGGCCGTCGCCGGCGTTGCGGTCGCCCTGTCGGCCGTCGCCGGCGTGGCGTTGCGCCGTGGCCGCAAGGTGTTCATGCGCATCCTCGACATCGACGAGAACTCGAAGAAGGAATACGAGCCCGACGTGCACCGGGTCGGCGAAACCGCGCTTGCCGAGGAAAACGCTGACGAGCAAGCGCCCACGGCAGATGAGCAGCCCGCGAAGAACCGCAAGGCCGCTTACAAGCCATCCATGAAGGAGCGTTTCGTATACGGGCTCATCGCGGCGTTCTTCTTCGTGTTCACCATCTACTTCGTAGCCCCGCTCGAAATCGTGGCGGGCGCGTCGAACGACCTCGTGTACTCGATGGGCGATGTGTGGTGGACGCTGCTGCTGCCCGATTTGGGCATCATCGTCGCCATCACGCTCATTCTCACGCTTTTGCGCGGGCGGGCGTTTCAAATTGCCCTCGTCGCGGTCTTCGCCGTGGGGCTTTGCGCCTATGTGCAGGCGCTGTTCTTGAACGTGGGGCTTCCCGCCGCCGACGGCGCGACCATCGTGTGGGCCGATTACATGCCCATGCAGATCATCTCTTCCATTGTATGGCTCGTCATCTTGGCAGGGTTGCTCGTGTTCGCGGTGCTGCGTGGCCGTCGCGCCCAGGGCGTCGTGGCCATCGTGTCGGTGTTCCTCGTGGTCGTGCAAGGCATCGGGCTTGCCAGCCTGGCAATCACGCCGGCGGACAACGGCCAGTCGGAAGCGGTCAACGCCAAAGTCGTCATGACCGAAGATCAGCTGTTCACCGTCAACCCCAAGCACAACGTCATCGTGTTCGTCCTCGACACGTTCGACACGGCGTACCTCAAGCGCATCGAGCGCGATTTCAATCCGAACATCCTCGACGGGCTCACCGGTTTCACGAACTACGAGAACGCCACGTCGGCCATGATTCCCACGCGCTTCGCCATCCCCGAGATGATGACCGGCCAGATGCCGAGCTTCGACGAGCCGTTCTCCGTGTACACGCAGGAGCGCTACGCGCGCAGCGATTTCCTCGACAAGATTTACGGCGCGAACTATTCCATCGGCCTGTACACCGACTCGTTGCGCATAAGCACGTTGTCTCAGGAAGAGCAATACGGCATCACGAGCAAGACCGTGAACATGCACTCGCTGCCCAACAGCATGATGAACTACTGGGGCTGCGTGTACTCGCTGTACCAGATGGGCCAATATCGCGATGTGCTCTGGCCGTTCAAGTGGGCGTTCTGGTACTACACTGACGAGATTAACCGTGCGCTTGTCGTGGGCGACGAGGCAACGGCGCCCGAGGAGACCATCTACCTCATCGACGACGTGCGCTATTACAACCGCCTGTGCGACTTCGGGCTGACGTTTGAAGAGGGCGACTACGACGGCGCGTACCGCTTCATCCACTTGCTGGGATCGCACTACCCGTTCAGCTACGACGAGCAGGCGAACTTCATCGGCGACGACCAGTCGAACGTGTTCCGCCAGACGCAGGGCGCCATGCACATCGTCTACACCTACATCGACAAGCTGAAGGAACTCGGCGTGTACGAGAACACGACGATCATCATCACGGCCGACCACGGCTACTGGACGATTGTGCTCGAGCCCATCGAGGAGACGAGCACGCCCGTTATGTTCGTCAAGCCCGAGCAATCGGCAGAGCTCGACGCTAAGCCCATCATCACCGACGAGAAGCCGGTGAGTCACCTGGATTTGCAGGCCACCGTCCTCGACGCGATCGGCCTCGACTGGAGCGAATACTCGTCACGCGACGAATGGGCGGGCTATTCGATGTTCGGCTACATCGACCCGAACCGTGTGCGCTACTACCTGACGACCGACAGCGAGCCCGATCTCACCGAAGTGCAGTTCCGCGAGTACCGCATCGACGGCAACGCGCTCGATTGGAGCAACTGGCACGAAACGGGCCGCACCATCGACGCGCAAAAGTAACGCGCTTCGCCATGAGACGGCGTGGGCTGGGATGCGACAGCGGCGCCTGACCTTGCCGTCGCATCCTGCCGTTTTACCTGAAGTACTTCACGCCGGCCTCGAAGATGGGCTGGTAGTTCGCATCGGGCACGTTTTGGTAGAGGCCAGCGCCGCTGCGTTCGGAATGGCCCATCTTGCCGAAGACGCGGCCGTCAGGGCTCGTGATGCCTTCGATTGCGAGAACCGATCCGTTCGGGTTCACGTCCCAATCCATGCTCGGCACGCCGTTCGCGTCGACGTACTGCGTGGCGATCTGGCCTGAGGCCTTGAGCTGCGCGAGCATTTCCCTGCTTGCCACGAAGCGGCCTTCGCCATGGCTGATGGCCACGGTGTGGATGTCGCCCACGTCGCATTGGGAAAGCCAGGGCGAGAGGTTCGAGGCCACGCAGGTGCGCACGAGGCGGCTCTGGTGGCGGCCGATGGTGTTGAAGGTGAGGGTGGGGCAGCTATCGTCCATCGGGCGGATGTCGCCGAACGGCACAAGCCCCAGCTTCACAAGCGCCTGGAAGCCGTTGCAGATGCCCAGCATCAGGCCATCGCGCTGCTGCAGCAGGCGGCGGACCGCCTCGGTCACGGCAGGCGCGCGGAAGAACGCGGTGATGAATTTGGCGGATCCATCGGGCTCGTCGCCGCCGGAGAAGCCGCCGGGGATGAACACGATGTGTGCGTCGTCGATGGCGCGCACCAGGGCGTCGGTGCTTTCGGCGACGGCTTGCGGGGTGAGGTTGTTCACGATGAACGTCTGCGTTTCGGCTCCGGCGCGGCGGAACGCGCGGGCCGAGTCGAATTCGCAGTTGTTGCCCGGGAACACCGGGATGACGACCTTGGGTTTCTCCGTCAGGATGGCGGGGCCGTCAACCACCTTGCCAGATGTGAATGCCACTGATTCCACCTGGTCGCCTGCCTGGCGGTAGGGGAAGACGCTTTCCAGCTTGCTTTCCCAGGCCTCTTGCACACCGGCCAGGTCGATGGTCTCGCCAGCTGCGGCGAGCGTGTACTCGGAAGTCGTGGTGCCGATGAGCTTCACGCACACGTTGTCAGTGCCCGCTGGGATGTCGACGCCGTCGGCAAGCTCGACGGCGAACGATCCGTATGCGGGAATGAACCAGGTCGAGGTGTCCATGGCGTCGTCGACAGCCAAACCGATGCGGTTGCCGACGCACATCTTGAACAGCATCTCGGCGTCGCAGCCGTAGCCAGGTGTGGCGGCCGCCAGCACCTTGCCCTCGGCGATGAGGCCCTGCACGAAGTCGAGCGTCTCGACGAGGCCGGCCTTCTCGGGCATGAGGCCATCGCGTTCGTAGTAGGGGTGGATGCACAGCACGCGGTGGCCGGCGCCCTTGAACTCGGGCGACATCACGTCATCCACGTGGCCTACGCCGACGGCGAAGCTGACGAGGGTGGGCGGCACGTCGAGGTCTTCGAAGCTGCCGGACATGGAGTCCTTGCCGCCGATGGCGCCGACGCCCAAATCGATTTGCGCCTCGAGCGCACCGAGCACGGCAGCCGCCGGCTTGCCCCAGCGTTCGGGTGAGGTGCGCAGCTTCTCGAAGTACTCCTGGAACGTGAGGTACATCGTCTCGCGCGCGAAGCCGGTGGCGATGAGCTTGGCGATGGACTCGACGACGGACAGGTATGCGCCGCGGAACTGGTCGCGTTCCATGATGTAGGGATTGAATCCCCAGCTCATGCCCGTTACGGTGGTGGTCTCGTTGTTCACGGGAAGTTTCGCGACCATCGCGAGGGAAGGCGTGAGCTGGCGGGCGCCGCCGAACGGCATGAGCACGGTGCCCGCACCGATGGTGCTGTCGAAGCGCTCGGAGAGCCCCTTGTTGGAAGCGACGTTCAGATCGGTGAGCACCGCGCGCATCCGCTCGGCCAGCGTGCCCGCAGCACCTGCCCATGCAGGTGCGTACGCCTCTGCGGCGACGATGTGCACGTCTTGGTGCTTGGGCGCTCCGTTGCTGGCCAGGAAATCGCGGCTGACATCGACAATTGTGTCGTCGTTCCACGTCATGCGCACGCGCGGCTCGGCCGTCACCGTGGCGACGGGCGTGGCTTCGAGGTTCTCCTCGT
>CADAKR010000021.1 GCA_902788545.1 uncultured Coriobacteriaceae bacterium | reverse complement strand
CACCATCATGTTCTCGGGTGGCCGCATCGGCTGCCAAGTGGAGATGAGCCCCGACGACCTGGACAAGCTCGTCAGTTTGGTTTTCGCGGATCTTACCGTTTAGTAGTGTGCGATGACGCAGTCGCCGACTTCGGTGATGGAGTACAGCGACTCGGCAGCGTCGTAGGGCAGGTTCACGCACCCGTGGCTTCCGTAGCCGCTGGCGTACATCGAGCCGCCGAACGACGGTTGCCACGTGGCGTCGTGCAGGCCGATTCCGTTGCCCTCGAATGCCATCCAGTACGCGACGGTGGTCTCGTATTCCTTCTCGCCGCTGGGCAGATAGCCGATGAGCTTCGAAGGTGCCTGCTTGTTCGTGATGTACCACACGCCGGGCCATGTGTTGTGCTCGCCATCGGGCGTGCCTGACACGCAAGCGCTCTCCCAGATGCACGAGCCGTCGTCGCCGTACATGCGCACGTACTGCTCGGAAAGGTCGACGTCGATGTAGCGATTGCCCCAATCGCGCTGGCCGGGGCCGTTGTACACGGCCGCCGTCTGCTCGCAGGGAACGTCGATCGTCTTTTTCTCGCCCGCCTTCACGGCTGCAACCACCTGGTCCTTCAGGCCCGGTGCATCAGTCGACCAGCCGTAGGCACCGCCGCTGACGGTGATCTCCTTGCCATCGGGACGCGTGTAGGTACGCTGGGTGCCCACGGTGTCGAACCCGTTGGACACGTCGGTGATCCACTGGTCAAGCGCCGCCTCGTCGAGCGTCACGCCCATGTTCTCGTCCACGCGAATGAACTGCGAGAGGTTGTCGCCGTTGATTTCCATGGCCTTCTGACCCGCCATGTTGAGCGTGACATCCGCTGAAACAAGGCCCGTGGCGAGCTCGGCGGAGTTCACGAGCCGCTCGTCGGTCGAAAACACCTTGGGCTGCACGAGGTGGTCGCTTGTCAGCTTGACCTCCGGATCGAGCGTGGTGATGGCCTCGTCCATGGCAGCGAGGACGGCTTTCGCATCGTATTGCGTGCCCGCCACCTCGGGGACGATCTTGAACTTCTTCGCCTTCTCGTCGTAAGAGATGGTGGCATCGGTGGGAGCAACCGCACCCTTGTTGAACGTTTCGATGGCCTCGGTCATCTTCTTCTCGTAGGATTGAGGATTGTAGGTGACCTTGAGCGCGCCGCTTTCATCGTGCTCGTCCTGGAAGATGAGGACGGGCCACGTCCACGCGTTCAGATCAGAGTGCATGGCATCCACGACCTGTGCGCCGTCGACGGACAGGCCTATGTTGGCGCCCGTGTCCTCGTAGGCGAATCCGTTGCCCACGACCTTGATGGAATAATCCTTGGCCATGCCGTCGATGATCTCGGCGACCTCGGCGTTGCTCTTCATGGAGACGTCGTTTTCAAGGATGGTCGTGCGTGGCAAGAACCAGTTCATGAACACGACGGCGCCCGCGATGTACGCGACAAGCAGCACGCCGACGATGACGCCGAACGTAATGCCGATGGCCTTCCCGACCTTGCGCTTCCTTTTGGGAGCCGCGAAATCCTCGAAGCCCGCAGGAGTCATGGGCGCAACGGCGCCGGGCGCAGGTGCGCCAACTGCCTGAAACGCCTCGCCCTGGCCGCCTTCGATAGGGGCGGCGGGTTCGTTGACGGAGTTGATCATGACGGTGTCAGCCGCTTCGAGCGGCTCGGGCTCGACGGACGCGGCAGGCGCTTGTGTAGTCGCCTCGATTGCAGCTTCGGCGACAACAGGCGACTCGACCTGCTCTTTCTCTTCGGCCTCTTCGACCGCTATGATTTTGGGAAGTGAACCCGTTGTCGACGCGTGCTTCCCTTTTGGCTTAAACAAACCCATGACGTGCTTCAACCCTGCTTGATTCCGAAATTGATTTGGCGTAGTCAACCATTGTAGCCAATTCCCCTCGTCAGTCATTACAAAATAATTGCACTACGCCGTTTTGTAACCTTTATCCACATTTCGGCGCAACGATACCTGGACGCTTGCCTCAGAGGTGGACGTCCACCTCTGAGGCAAGCGTCCAATTCGTAATCGCGTTCGCGCGCGTGGTATGATTCTCGCGTTATGACGACATACCTTGCACATTACCAGTCTCCCGCCGCTGCCGACGTGCACGGCGTCGGCTCGTTCGAATTCGAGAGCGAGGCGCGCGCCGGCTCGAAGGAGAACCTGCACGATGCGCGCGTGAAGATGCTGGAAACGTTTGGCAAAGACGCCGCCTCGTGGCAGATCAAGCAGGTCGAACGCAAGACCGCCAAGAGCGGGGTGCTGGATGGGCAGCTGCAGCTCGATTTCCGCCCCGAGAAGAAGCGCCGCAAGAGGCGCACGAAGGAGTATTGGTAAATGGAACGGCGCGAGAAGAAACCCATCGCGAAGAACCGCCGCGTCTTCCACGAGTACGAGATCCTGGAAACGTACGAGGCCGGCCTGGTGCTGACCGGCACCGAGGTGCGTTCGCTGCGCGAGAACAACTGCCAGCTCACCGATTGTTACGCGCTCATCCGCGGCGGCGAGGCCTGGCTGCATGGCGTGCATATCGCGCCCTACCGCAACGGCGGCTGGGACAACGTCGATCCCGACCGCAAGCGCAAGCTGTTGCTGCATCGCCGAGAGATTCGCCTGCTCGAGCAGAAAACGCGCGAGAAAGGCCTGGCGCTCGTGCCCATTTCGATGTATTTCAGCGAGAACTCGCTCGTCAAAGTGGAGCTGGCATTGGCACGCGGCAAGAAGCTGCACGACAAGCGGCAGTCGATGGCCGAACGCGATGCAAAACGAGACATCGACCGCGCGTTGAAGGAACGGTACCGTTAATTGGACGCTTGCCTTGGAGGTAGACGTCCACCTCCAAGGCAAGCGTCCAATTTCGACGACGTAAAAGGCGAAAGGATGACCATGGCCGAAGAATTCGAAACCATCGAGCTGGAGTATTCGGAAGACGACATCCTGTACTACATCGAGGACGAGGAAGGCACCGAGATAGGTTTCGCCCTCGAAGAGGACGGCAAAGAGGTCGAATACTACTACGAGGGATTTGAAGCCAGCGACTACGAAGTGGTGAGCGAGCCCGAGCCTCCCGCACCGAAGCCCGCAGGGGAACCGGAGCAAAAGTCCGCCTCTGCCCCCGCCGCATCCACCGCTGAAGAAGCGCCCAAAGAGCACGGTTACCTGTACAAGCTAGCTGCCATTGCCGGCCACGAGGGGAACAAGACGCGCAAGAAAGCGGGCGAAAAGCTCGATGTTGCGCGCGGCAAGGCAGAAGAGCACTTGGACAAGGCGAAGAACGTCGCCACCGAACAAGCCGGCAAGGCCAAGGCCAAGAAGGACGAGCTCGACTTGGGCATCACGCGCGAAGACGTCTCTGAGATGACGTCTGACCTGAACGCCATCGCCAAGGAAGGCGCCGAAACCGCGAAAGAACTCAAAGAGGCTTACGACGACATCATGGAGAACTTCGGCTTCCTCGTGCCGAAAAAGATCAAGCGCCGCCTGCCATAGCGATTGCGGACTTGGCGGGTGCCCTCGTCACACAGCGCAAGGAGCGGGTGCACGGGGCCGATAATGCAGTTGCCCACCGCAAGCCAATGGCACGACATGCCCTCGCGGCCGTCAACGTTGAGTAAACATAAGCCCGAACGGAAAAGGCCGCGTATGCGGCCTTTGTAGTGAGTGGTGGAGGCAAGGGGGTTCGCGCGGCGGGGCCCTGGCCCCGCAAAAACGATCGATGATCGTTTTTAGCGCGAAGGCGTTGAGGCTTTAGCCGAGACGCATTCTCCGCGCCGTAACCCGAAAGCAGAAGGCCGCGTTAGCGGCCTTCGAAGTGAGTGGTGGAGGCGCGGAGAATCGAACTCCGGTCCATAGCGAATCCCTGGTCAGGCTCTACAAGCTTAGTCAGTGCTCGGATTTAAAGTTCGCTCGGCGCAATGACGTGCGTTGCGTTCTCGAGTCGGTTCAATCTTAGCTTCGGCCATACCGGCTACGTGCCGAAGAGCATTTCCCTAAAATGACACCGCATCCAGGGCGGGAAAACTCCTAGAATTGGCGCGCCGACTTATGTTATGCGGCGAGGGCGAGTTGACGCCCAGAAGTTTGAGTCTTGCCAATTAATTTTGACAGTACCCCTGTTTAACGTGGAAAGGAGACCACGACCTGCTCCTCACCTCAGACCCACCATGTCGAAACCAGTCGCCCCCGAAAGCGGGGAGAAGCGGACGAATTGCTTCGTCCAACCGGCTCCACCTTGTCAATGTGCGAATCGGAAGTGTAGCACATTCCCACTCCATGCGCTAAATCTCGGTTTCATACAGCAATATGGACTCTATGTACGAGCTGAAACCACCTACACCCGGGAGGAGCGGGTTACTTCGTAAGGCGGAAGCGGAGCTGGCGGGTGCGGCGGTCGGCTTCGACGAGACGCACGGCTATGCGGCGGCCGAGACGGAACTGCTTACCTGTTTCCGATCCCGTCAGCATATGGCGCGCAGGATCGAGGATGAAGTACTCGTGGCCGAGATCGGCCATCTCCACCACGCCTTCGGCTGTGTTGTCGAGGCGCACGAACAGGCCGAACGTCGCAACACCCGACACGAGCGCCGAGAGCGTCTCGCCGATGCGCTCTTCCATGAGCTCGATTATCTTGACTTCTTGCGATTCGCGCGCCGCTTGCTCGGCCGTTCGCTCCATCTCGGAAGAATGCTCGGCCAGCCAGGGCAGGCTCGACACCTCCTGGTCGAACTTCTCGGGGCGCCCCGTTAGCTGTGCACGTAGCATGCGGTGCACCACGAGGTCGGGATAACGCCTGATAGGCGATGTGAAATGCGCGTATGCAGCGCTGGCCAGGCCGTAATGCTCTGACAAATTGGGGCTGTACACGGCTCGCTTCATCGAACGCAGTACCAACGTGGTGACAAGCGCCGCCTCGGGACGGTCCTTGCACGCATCGAGCACGGCGCCCACAGCATGGGGGTTGCCTGCCATGAATGCAGCCGCATCGACGCGCTTGAACCAGTCGAATTCCTGCAGCACGGGCACGAGTCCCTCCAGGCTGTCGTGCGCGGGCTTTTCGTGCACACGGTACAGGCAGGGGAAGCCGGCGTCGCGCAACATGCGCGCCACGGCCTCGTTGGCCATAATCATGGCTTCCTCGATAAGCTGGGTGGCGTCGGTCTTTTCGCGTAAATCGACGTCGATCGGATGACCTTCGTCGTCGAGCCGCACCCTCGCCTCGACCGTATCGAAATCCAGCCCACCTGCCTGCTTGCGCAATGCATCGCGCTGCTTGGCGATACGCGAAAGCCGGCAAATGCGCCGTTCGAGCTCATCTTGCTCCGATTGGACGTTTGCCTTAGAGGTGAACGTCTGCCTCTGAGGCAAACGTCCAGGTTCTGGTTGCATGGTGGCGGCGTCGAGGAACGCTTGTGCTTCGTCATAGGTCAAGCGCGCGTTCGAGCAAATGAGAGCCGGGTATGCCTCGACCTCACCCACTTCGCCGCGGGCATTCACGATCATGTCGACGGTCATCGTGCGCCGCACCTCGCCCGGGCACAGCGAGCAAACGTCGTTCGACAATTTCTCGGGCAGCATGGGGATGACGCGATCGACCAAATACGTGCTGGTCGCGCGCTTGCGGGCATCCATGTCGACAGGCGAGGCCCACGGCACGTAATGCGATACGTCGGCAATGTGAACCCCCACGCGCCAACGATCCCCGACAGGTTCGACGGAAACGGCATCGTCGAAATCGCGCGCGTCGACGGGATCAATTGTGAAGATGAAGCGGTTGCGCAAATCGCGGTACCCTTCCGCAAGCGCCCCTTCCCCATCCACTTCGCACGCCTCGGCCCAGGCCAGCGCTTCTGCGGAAAACGACGTCTCCAGCTTGTGGCGTGCCACGATGAGGTCGATAGCCACGCGCTCGTCGTCTTCGTCGCCGATCACCTCGATGACCCTGCCCGTCGCCGCCGTGTTGCGATCGGGCCATGTCGTGATGGCCACGCGCACCACCGCGCCGTCGGGAATGCCGGGGAATTCGGACAGCTGAGTGAAGATGTCGTGCTGGATGAGCGGATCGACCGGCTCCACCACGCCGAACGGCTCGGCGCGGTGGAAGTACCCGACAAGCTCGTCGTGGGCCCTCTCGACGACGCGCACGACACGTGCCACGCGCTTGCGCTCCCCTTTGCCCGACGTGCGCCCATAACGCGCACCGTCGCTCGTGGGAGCGATCTCCACCACGTCGCCCGGGAACGCACCGCGCATCTTCTTGCGTGGGATGAAGAACTCGCCTTCAGCGGTCTGCACAAAGCCGTACCCGCCCCGACGCACGTCAAGGCGACCGCGCGGGTTGCTGCGCGGCGTCCGTCTCGTATGGGAACGTTTGCGGGACATGGCCTTCTCATGCACCTTCGATCAAAACCGGACGCTCCGCTTCGAGCAAAACGTCCGATTCCGGATTGGAAGCTACCTTGATTGTACGTGAAACCGGACGTTCTGCTCGAAGCAAAGCGTCCGATTTCGGATGCGTGGCTTGAGGGTTTTATTCCGCGGTGACGCGGGAGCCGGCGACTCCGACGGCGTAATCCTTCTGGGCGTCGCCGCTCTCCGAATTGTCGAGCGAGACCGTCGGCGTGACACCGACCTGGTCGATGGCATGGCCCTCGGGCGTGAGGTAGTATGCGGCGGTGTAGCGCATGGCGCCGCCGAACGTCAGCTCGTGGAGCACCTGCACCGAACCCTTGCCGAGCGTCGTCACGCCGACAAGCGTGGCACGCTGGCTTTCCTTCAAGGCTGCGGCCACCACTTCGGCGGCAGCTGCCGTGTTCTTGTTGGTGATGACGACGAGCGGCAGGTCGGTCACCGGCTGGCCCGAAGCGGCCTTGGCCGTCTTGCCGTCGACGGTCTCGATTTCGACCACCGTGCCGCTGCTCATGAACAAGCTGGCCAAATCCACCGCCTGGCTGAGGTAACCGCCGGGATTGTCGCGCAGGTCGAGGACGAACGCGCGGGCTCCCTGCCCCTGCAAATCCCTCAACGCCGTCTGCACGAGCTCGGCCGAGTTCTGCGTCAGCTGCTTCAACTTCACGTAGCCGACCCTGCGGTCAGAATTGTACTCGGTTGTGACGTTGGCCTCGTTGTACTCGGCGCATTCGAGCGTGGTCGTGAATTCCGTGCCGCCTTCCGCCTCGAGCGATTCGGGGCGGCGCCACGTGATGACGACCGTCGATCCTTGCGACTGGCTGAGCACGGCCGCCACCTCGCTACGGGACCACGTTTGCGAGCGGTCGCCGTTGATCGAGACGACGAAATCGCCTTCTTTCACGCCTTCGAGCTGGGCGGGCGAGTTCTCGAACACATCGACCACATACGCTTGGCCGTTGTATTCCGAGAACAACACGCCGATGCCCGCATAGCCTTCGTCCTGCGTGTTGAGCAGCGCATTGTAGCGATCGGCGGAATAGTAGCGCAGATACGGGTCGTCGGAGGCGGCGCCAAACGCTTGCAGCGTGCCTTCCGTCACCGCGTCGAGGTTGTAGGTATCGAGGCTGTCGTCGGCGAGGACGTCCTCGACCTCGGCCACGCGCATGGAAATCGAGTTGTACACATCTTTCTTCGCGACGTTCTGCTCGGTGACGTCGCTTTGCACGATGCCCGTGATGTTGCTGGGGAAACCGAGCGATTGCAGGAACGCGCTCTCGCCGCGAACGAAGAACCCGGCCGCAAAGGCAATGCACGCCAAAATGACGACGAGAAAGACCCTGATGAGACGATAACTGCGCGCACGCCTTTTTCGCGTGCGCGCAGCCGTTCTCTGGTTATTGCCACGTTCGCCCATTGGCGCCAGCTATCTCGTTTCCAGCCTTTACACCTTCAGGTAACGGCGCATTGCGAATGCCGAACCGATAAGACCAATGACAAGGCCCGCAGCGAGCAAGATGAGGTAGATCAGCAGGAACGTGTTGCCATCGATGCCAATCGGCAGGAACGCAAGCGATGCCTGCAGTCGCGGCAGAGCCAGGTGGCGCAGCAGCTCGAGGCAGCCTGCCGCCAGCAGGGCTCCGATGACCGCGTGCAGCGCACCTTCCATCAGGAAGGGTCCGCGGATGAAGCCGTTCGACGCACCGACCAGGCGCATGATGGCGATTTCCTTGCGGCGCGCCATGATGGCCAGGCGGATCGTGTTGTTGATGAACACGAGCGAGATGAACACGAGCAGCACGATGAGCGCGATTCCGATGTAGCGCACGTAATTCGTGACCGAGAACAGACGCTCGACCGTGCGCTGGCCGTACTTCAGCGAGTCGGCCGGATTGTCTTCGTCGGCGATCTTCTTGAACAAGTCGCTCGTCTCGATCTGGTCGGCCACTGACTGGACCATCTGCGGATCGGACAGCTCGATGTTGATGGAGGCCGGCAGCGGGTTGCCGCCCAGCTCGTCGACGATCTCCGCGTTCGACGACATGTTGCGGAAGTCCTCGAGCGCCTGCTCCTTCGTCGTAAAGGAGACGTTGGCAACGCCATCGAGGCCCTTGATGTAGTCTTCCATGGCGTTGATGTCGGTTTGCTTGGCGTCGTCGCTCACGTATGCCGTGATGGACACCTCGCTTTCCACCGACTTCACGATGTTGTCGATGACGATAGCGCCCGCGAGGAACAAGCCGATGATGAACAGCGACAGGAAGATCGTGATGATCGAGCCCAGCGTGGTGGACAGGTTGCGCGTGAAGCCTTGGAAGGCTTGCTTGATGAAATAAGCGAGACTAGACATCGAAACCGTACACCCCCCTCTGCTGGTCGCGGGTCAGGTGGCCGCGTTCGAGCGCGATGACGCGACGACGCATGTTGTCGACCATCTCGCGGTCGTGCGTGGCCACGAGCACCGTGGTGCCCGTGCGGTTGATGCGCTCGAGCAGGTCCATGATGCCGCGCGACGTCTGCGGGTCGAGGTTGCCGGTAGGCTCGTCGCACACGAGCAGCGGCGGGCGGTTGACGATGGCGCGCGCGATGGAAACACGCTGGGCCTCGCCGCCGGACAGCTGATCGGGCAGCTTGTCGAGCTTGTCCTGCAAGCCGACCAGGCGCAGGACCTCGGGTACCTGCGTGCGGATGACGTTGCGGTTCTTGCCGATTACCTCGAGCGCGAACGCGACGTTCTCGTAGACCGTCTTGTTCGGCAGCAGCTTGAAGTCCTGGAACACGCAGCCGATGTTGCGGCGCAGGTACGGCACGCGCCAGTTGCGCATGCTTCCCAGGTCCTCGTTGGCGATGGTGATCGTGCCCGAACTGGGGCGCAGCTCGCGGATGATCAGGCGCACGAGGGTCGACTTGCCCGAACCGGAATGGCCCACGAGGAACACGAACTCGCCAGGATAGATCTGCAGCGAGATGTTCTCGAGCGCCGGGCGGTTAGGCTGGGCTGGATAGACTTTCGACACGCGGTCGAATGAGATGACGGGGGTTCCCTGCTGGGGGATGTCGTCGACTTCCAACGACGGCAGGGCCGTCGAGAGGTCGGGAGCCGAGCGCATCGACTGAGTTGCAGCCGCGTTGCGCGGCTGGCGAGCCCCCTGGTTGGTGGCTTCTGTCACAGAATGCTCCGTTCAAATAGTCGTTTACTGAGACAGGGGGATTTTACCAGACCTACTTGCGGGCGATAACCGTCTTCACAGCATCAGCAATCGCGGCCGCATCCATCTTGAAGTGCGCGGACAGTTCGGCATAGCCGCCTGACTTGCCAAATTTGTCGTGCATGCCGATGAATTCGATGGGCGCCGGGCATGTCTGAGCGAGGGTTTCGGCCACGGCAGAACCCAAACCGCCGATCACGCTGTGCTCCTCGGCAGTGACGACGCAACCCGTCTTTCGGGCGCTGGCGATCACGGCTTGCGCATCGAGCGGCTTGACGCTGTAGGCATCGATGAGGTCGACATGTATCCCCTGCTCAGCAAGCTGGTCAGCGGCAATGAGCGCCTCGCGCACCTCCAAACCGCAGGCGACGATGGTGGCGTCGGCGCCTTCGCGCAGCTTGAACGAGCCGCCGAGCACGAGCTCGGTGTCGTCGGCGTACACGCAGGGCACCGATTCGCGCCCCATGCGCACATACACAGGGCCCGGCGTAGCCGCCGCCAAGCGGATGGCCGCTGCAGCTTCGGCATAGTCTGCCGGCACGAGCACGCGCATGTTCGGCAGGCTGCGCATGAGCGAGATGTCCTCGAGCATTTGGTGGCTGCCGCCGTCGGGGCCGACCGATATGCCGGCATGCGTCGGCGTGATCTTCACGTTCAGGTTGGAATAGCACACGGTGTTGCGGATCTGGTCGTAGGCGCGACCCGTGCCGAACACGGCGAAGCTGCCGGTGAAGGCGATGTTGCCCGCAAGCGACAGGCCCGCTGCCACGTCGGTCATGTTCTGCTCGGCGATGCCGCAGTTGAACAGGCGTTTTGCGTACTCGGGCTTGGCAGCGGCGAATTTCGCGGTGGTGGTGGAGCCGCTGAGGTCCGCCTCGACCGCCACGATGGGAAGGCCCTTGTCGGCCAATTCGGCAAGCGTCACGCCGAAAGCGGCTCGGGTGGCTTTCTTGGGAAGATCAGGATCGGTCTGCAGTTTGGGCGCCGCAGAGGACGCCTTTTCGGCATTGGCCGAATCATGGCCATGCGCGTCGAAGATTGAGGCTCCGGCAAACGCCGCAGTCTCCTCGCCGGTATCATCGCCACTGTATCCCAGGTCCGCCAGCGCTTGCTGGAGCTGGCTGGCGTTGGGGGCTTTGCCATGCCAACCGGCTTCGTTTTCCATAAAAGAGACGCCCTTGCCCTTCACGGTGCGGGCGATGATGGCATGAGGCTTGCCGGCACGCGTCGACTTCGCAGCGCTAAGCGTGGCGATGAGGGCCTCGATATCGTGGCCGTCGACCTCGGTGGTTTCCCAACCGAAGGCGGCGAACTTGGCAGCGACGTCGCCGGGATCGCAGACATCGGCCGTGTTGCCGTCGATTTGCAGGCAGTTGCGGTCGACGATGGCCACCAGGCTGTCGAGCTTATGGCAGCCTCCCACACCTGGCCCTCTTGGCATTCGCCATCGCCGAGCAGGGCGAACACGGCATGGTCGTCGCCTTCGAGGCGCAAGCCCGCCGCCAGGCCCGATGCGATCGAGAGACCCTGGCCGAGCGAGCCGGTGGAAACCTCGACACCCGGGACCAAGTTGGAATCGGGGTGCCCTTGCAAGCGCGAACCGAACTTTCGCAGCGTCATGAGCTCCTCGCGCGGGAAGTAGCCGGCATGGGCCAGCGCGGCATACAGCGCCGGGGCCGCATGACCCTTCGCCAAGATGAAGCGATCGCGCGGAGCCTGGGCGTTTTCGGGATCGTGCTCGAGGACGCCGCCAAAATAGAGCGCGGTCATGATGTCAGCACAGGAAAGCGACCCGCCCGGATGCCCGCTGCCGGCTTCGGCAATCATCCTGACGATATCTATTCGCAGGTCGTTGGCTGTTTTTTTCAGATTATCCGCACTCATGGCACGCCTTTCTACTCGGACGCCCATTGTACAACGAATGCGCCAACGGGGATGCGCTATCATACGAGGCTATGGAAATTGATGCGAAAACAATAGAGCAATTGGGGCAGCGCGTGGACGACGCGCGCGCTTACTTGCACCTCGACGAGAAGACCGCCGAGCTGGCGCGCCTCGACGAGGAGACGGCCCAACCCGGGTTCTGGGACGATACGGCGCATGCGCAGGCCGTCTCGAAACGCGCGGGCAACCTGCGCGACACGATTCGCGAATACGACGAGGCGGCGGCGCTGTTCTCCGACGCGCAAACCGCCTTCGAGCTGGCCGGCGAAGACGAGACGTTCGCCGACGAGGCGGCGACCACATGCGAAAAACTGTCCGGCATGCTCGATGCGCTCGAGCTTTCGTCATGGTTCACAGGCCAGTTCGACGAGGGCGACGCCATCCTCACGGTCAACCCCGGCCAAGGCGGCCTGGAAGCCAACGACTGGGCCGACATGCTGTTCAAGATGTATTCCCATTACGTCGAGGACAAGCCGGGCTGGAAACTCCAGGTGCTCGACATCACGTACGCCGAGGGCATCGGCATCGACCGCGCCACCATACAGGTGGAGGGCCGCAACGCCTATGGCATGCTGCGCTCGGAAATCGGCGTTCACCGCCTCGTGCGCATCTCGCCGACCGATGCGAAGGCGCGCCGCCACACCACGTTCGCTAGCGTTGAGCTCTTGCCCGTGCTGCCCGACGACATCGAAGTGGACCTGGACCCCAACGACGTGCGCGTCGACGTGTTCCGCGCATCGGGCCCCGGCGGCCAGTGCGTGAACACGACCGATTCCGCCGTGCGCCTGACGCATGTCCCCACCGGGCTTGTGGTCACGTGCCAAAACCAGAAATCGCAGCTGCAAAACAAGGAAGCGGCGTTCCGCGTGTTGAAGGCGAAGCTGTTCGAGCTTGAAGAGCAGAAACGCCAGGCTGAGATCGACGAGCTGCGCGGAGAGCGCATGGAGAACTCGTTCGGCAGCCAGATCCGCAACTACGTGCTCTACCCGTACCAGATGGTGAAGGACCTGCGCAGCAACCACGAAACCGGCAACGTCGACGGCGTCTTGGCCGGCGACATCGACGAATTCGTGATCGCCTACCATAAATGGAAGGCATCGCAGTAACACGCCGCACGCAGGCGTCGCCACCCTTGCGAACGAGGAGAAAGGATGCGCCATGACTGACGTCAAAGAGCAGGTCAACCGCGTGGAGCTCGCGTTCACCGAGCGGGGCCTGAAATTCGAGCACAAGGACGATTACGAGAAGCCGATGATCGTGCTGAACTTCGGCGGCGGCGACTTTTCGTACACGCATGTGGCCATCCACGTCATCTTCGACCCGGACGGCACGAGTGCGCAGATCATCACGGGGCCCATTGCCAGCGTGCCCGTCGAGAAGACGTCCCAGCTGCTCTTGGCCCTTAACGATTGCAACCACAAGTTCCGCTGGGTGCGGTTCTACCTGGACGACGACAACGACGTCATCGCCAATGCGGACATGTTGTTCACCGAGCAGAACGTCGGCGCCGCCTGCACCGAAATCGTCATGCGCACCGCGAGCATCATCGACGATGCGTATCCCGACATCATGAAGGGCATCTGGAGCTAAAGGGCCCGTAAAGCGAAAGCGGCGCGTCCCTTTGAGGGCGCGCCGCTTTTTTATCGTACATCGATCCCTGGCTACCGCAAGAAGCTCATATTCATGATAAGGCCCAAGCAGAAGCCGACGATAGCGCCGATGCCGGCCATCTTCGCGCATTGCGGCTTCGTGTTCTTCCACACGAGGAACAAGATGAGGCCGACAATCGGGATGAAGAAGCCCAGGATGGCCCACCCGATGCTGCCGCTGTCTTGAACCGGCTGCTGCACGCCCGGCGCCGCGAACTGGGGCTGTTGCTGATACGGGGGTTGCGGCCCCGGCTGCTGGGCGCCCGTCTGGTCGTACGACGGCTGCTGGAAGGGCTGCGCCGCATCCGGCTGGAACGTGCCCGGTTGCTGAATGGGTTGGTCAGGCGCCTCGATGACCGTCGCCTCGATCGGTGCCTCGACCGGCAACGCCGCGCCGCAGCTCGTGCAGAACTTCAAGCCATCGGCAATCTGAGCTCCGCAATACATGCATGTCGCCATATCAACCATCTCCCCTAACGGAACACGTCGACTATTCGTGGTTACTCGCATTGTACACGAACGAGGAATAGCGACAGCCGCAGACGGCCAGCCGGGCACCCCTCTCCGCGGCATCGCGGGCTGCGACGAGCGCAGGGGCGGCCGGGTGCGCCCGCGTGTTTGAGCGAAGCGAGTTC
>CADAKR010000020.1 GCA_902788545.1 uncultured Coriobacteriaceae bacterium | reverse complement strand
GTTTCGCTTCGAGCCGGACGTCCGGCTCGAAGCGAAACGTCCGAAAAACGAGGAGCAGACATGTCCTTTGATGGAATGGTCACGCCTGGCCGCAACGACGAGTGCTGGTGCGGGTCGGGCAGGAAATACAAGAAGTGCCACCTGGCCAACGACGAGCGCATGGAAGAGCTGGCAGCCCAGGGCTACGAGGTGCTACCGCGCGAGCTGCTGAAGAGCGCGGACGACATCGCGGGCATCAAGCATAGCGCGGAAGTGAACGTGGGTGCGCTCGACCTGGTGGAGGCGCGCATCGGCGTGGGCACCACGACCGAGGAAATCGACCAGTGGGTCTACAACTACTGCATCGAGCACGGTGCCGTGCCCGCCGACCTGAACTACGAGGGCTTCCCGAAAAGCGTGTGCACGTCGATCAACGAGGTGGTGTGCCATGGCATTCCCAGCCCCGATGAAGTGCTGAAAAGCGGCGACATCGTGAACGTCGACATGTCCACGATTCGGGACGGCTACTATTCCGACAGCTCGCGGATGTTCTGCATCGGCGAGGTCGATCCCGAGTGGCGCCGCCTGGTCGACGTGACGCGCGAATCGGTGCAGGCGGGCCTTGCCGCCGTGAAGCCGTGGGGCTTCTTGGGCGACGTGAGCGCTGCTGTGAACAAGGTGGCAACCGACGCCGGCTACACCGTGGTGCGCGAGTTCGGCGGGCATGGCATCGGCATCGAGTTCCACGAGGATCCGTGGGTCGGCTTCAACGAGGAGGCCGGCACGGGCCCCATCTTGGTGCCGGGCATGTGCTTCACGATCGAGCCGATGGTGAACATGGGCGCCCAGGAAATCGACATGACTGACCCCAACGGTTGGACGGTCCGCACGGCCGATGGCCAGCCCACGGCCCAGTGGGAAGTGCAGCTCGTCGTCACCGACACGGGTTACGAGCTAATCAGCTGGTAAAACGCGCTTTTTCGGAAATCAACCATCTGGTAATGGCTAGCCGCAACACGCCGCAGCTCAACGCGGCAGATGTTATAGTCATGCCCGCAAAACCAAAGGCTTCATGGATGGGGGCGCGAGCCTGCGACGGCCCCGTGAACGGCCCTTCGCAAGCCTGCGTTTCGCGAAGGTAACAAAACAGTCACTTTTGCGGCTTTATCTGCGCTTTTCGGTTGTTTTTCACCGTAAAAAAACCGATAATGTTAAATACGCATACCTATGCGCATTTTGCTGTGCCCGCAAACGTTACGCATAGCGGAAGCAGCATACGAGGGAGTGGAGAAACGTGAGGGAGAAACGCAGCATATTCGACAACAAACGGGCCCAACGCGGCGTGTCGATGCCGCTTGCGCTGCTGCTGTTCCTGATTTGCGCGCTGCTGGCATCGGTTGTCCTGTCGGCCAGCTCGGCTGCAAGCGGCCGGCACAATCCGGTTACGGTGAATGGCGAGACCCACAATCAGCTTGCCGTGTCTGACCAGGCTTATTACAGCGTGGCGTCTGCTGCTGGAATATTCCAGGAAGAATATTCCAATACGCCGGTCACGATAGTTTGCGAGCAGGACAAGCGTGTGACGACCACCTCCACGATCAACGGCAGCTCGACAACCACGGGGACGCCCACCGAAGAGACGACTGGATTCGTCGTGAGGGTCGACGGCCAGAAGGTCTTCGATGGAATGAGCGCGGGCGATTTATCGACCAGCGGACTTTCCCTCGTCGAGCTTTCTGCCGTTAAGCTGGCGTTTGCCGGCACAAGCGTCAATCCCTCCAAGGCGTGGACCGATGATCTGCCCGTCATCGAGAATTTCGTCAACGTCGGCGATTTCGACGTGGCATGCTCGGTCAATGCGCCTAGTTCAGGTACGAGCATCGATACCGCAAAGGCGGCTGCAGCCTTGGCAGTGAAGGTGCAGGGGAAGCTGCTCGACGACGGCAGGCTGCAACTGCGTTTCGATTCGAATGGCCCGGGTCAGACCAACGCCGCTTCGTATTCGCTGACGCTCTATCTCGACGCAGATGCCGACATCGACGTGCAGACCGAGGAAGGTGCGACTGAAGTCACCACCACCGGCACCACTCGTACCGAAACCAAGACGGTCAAGACTCTCCGCACAGTCACGGTCACATGGGCGACGTCGGAGCTGGTGAAGACGGCAGGAGGTTCCGCATGATGGCTCGACTGAAGAACATCATCAGCGCGAAGCTTGCCGGCACGCGCGGCGAATCGATTACCGAGGTGCTCGTGGCCATCGTCATCAGCGGCCTTGCCATCCTCATGCTGGCTACGGTCATCGCCACCGCCGTGAACGTGAACCAAGCCAGCCGCAGGGCCATGAACGAGTACTACGCAGCCAACAACAACGTTGTCACCGGCGGCGTTTCTACTACGGGTTCGGTCAGCCTCACGTCAGATGGCGGCCCCATATCGTTGGCGGATAGCGACAGCGTTGCGGTTACTTGCCACGTCGGCACGCAGGCCGACGGCACGCTCGTGGTTTCGTACGTTGAGCAGGAAAGCGGGGTGACCGGCTAATGGCATCTCGAAGCGCGCATATCCGAGCACAGCGTTCGCGCCGCGGCTTCACGTTGGTGGAGACGCTCGTCGCGCTGCTCATCCTCGTCATCATGTCGGGCATCGTGATCATGGGCATTCCCGTTGCGTTCGATACCTACACCAAAGCCGTCGACGGATCGAACGCCCAAGTCCTGCTTTCGACCACCACGTCCGAGTTGCGCAACGAGTTCGGCTTGGCTCAGGACGCGCGGACCGAAGGCGGCACGCTCTATTACATGACAGGCGATGGCTATTGGGCCAGCTTGGAAAACACCAACCAGGGCATCAAGAAGCATGTGTACCTAGGCGTTGAGCCCGGTGGTACCGAAGCCGAAGGTTCGCCCGTTCTGCTTGTGTCCCGCTCTGCGCAAACCGATGCGCTGCGTGTGAAGTTCGATTCCGTCGCCTACGCAGACGGCGTGTTTACAGTTAACGGCCTGAAAGTCGTGCGCGCGAACGACGCGAACACGGTGCTTGCGGGCATTGGGCAGGATTCCTCTGGCCAGTACAAGGTCAGGGCCATAGCGTTGGGAGAGGGGCGATGAGCGAGACTATGCACATTCAAACTCGCATTTCGCACCGCGCCTTGCGGGAAACGGGCGCGTCGGCGCAGACGCTGCTGCGGAAACGGGCAAAACGTGGTTTCACGATGGCGGAGCTATTGGCGGTCATCGCCATTATTGCCGTGATGGCCGGCCTCGCATTCGTCGGCATCACGCAAGCTCAGAAAAACGCGCAACAGCTCGAGCTGGATGGTACGGCGAAGGAAATCTTCATCGCCGCGCAGAACCACCTGAGCGAAGCTGATGCGCAAGGCGTTCTCGCTCGCGTTAAAAACGACGAAAAGGGTTCGGACGGACGCGCGAGCGGCACGTACTTCTTCGCGGTGAACGGCGCAACTGATCAGCGCCTCGAAACCCCGATGAACATGCTCAACGTCATGTTGCCGTACGGCTCGATCGACCAATCGGTTCGCGTGGGCGGCACCTACGTCATCGAATACGATTTCGATTCCGCCACGGTTCTTGGCGTGTTCTACGCCAAGTCGCAGGCACCCCTGTTTGGCGCGCCGGCAAACTTCGTATTCACCGACGACGATTACAGCGCGCTGTTCCCCGGGCTCGAAGGTCCCGAGCACAAAACCGATCGCCAGAGCTATCGCGGTGCCATCATAGGTTACTACGGCGGTGAAGATGCCGGCGCTCTGAAGGGCTCCAAGCTAAACAAGCCGCTGCTCAAGGTTGTGAACGCCGAGCGGCTCGAAGCTATTGTCACCAATAAGAACGTGGGCGAAGCCTTCGCTGCCGAGCAGCCGACGCTGGTCCTCATCATCGAAGGCGAAACGAGCGGAGCCCATAAAACGTTGACACTCGTGAAAAACGGCGCACCCCAAGCGCTCGGCTCGCTGGGCGGCACGACGGACGGAGGCAAGACGTTCCACATCTTCCTTGATGACGTCACGACTAAGGGTGGCCATTTCGTGACAAATTTCGGCACGTATAACCCCACCACCAAGGAAGGCGGCTTCATACCGGGCGAGAACCTTCAGATCCGCGCCGTCTCGTACAGCACCCAAAAGCTGACCAACATCGCTCGCAGCTCCAAGCTGCGCCGCAACAGCTTGTTCGGGTCGCTCGTGGCGGCCGCCCCGGCAACAGGCACGACGCCCGGCGCCGCTTCGACGACGACGTCTTATAGCACGGCCAAGATCTCGAACATTCGCCATCTCGAAAATCTCTCGAAGGCGATATCGGCGTTCGACCCGCTCGATACGGCCTCATGGGGCACAAGCGGTGGCCCCATGACGGCGGAGCAGACCATCGATCTTTCATGGAGCGCTTTTGCTACGCAGATCTCGGCGACGGACAGCGCATTCAAGAGTGCCAGTGAAGTGCAAATCTACGATGCTGGTGGTAGCTCTGCGAATTCGGCTGCAGGTTCGTACATGCCGGTCGATTTAACGGACGGCTATACCTTCGACGGCAAGGCGCATCGCGTGGTTGATGTCAACATCGACACCGGCACGTTGAACGGCGGCTTGTTCGGCAGCGTGAGCAATGCAACCATCAACGATCTGGAGCTCGTGAACTTCAGCGTGAATGCTTCGGAGCACGATGCGGGAACGCTCGTCGGCTCGGCATCTAATTCGACGATCACCCGCGTGCTTGCGCACAACGAGGTTTCGAGCGGTGATGATAGCGGCTACACGATTCATGGTGGGGGCAATGCCGGCGGCCTTGTCGGCTCCATGTCGGCTGGCTCCGTGTCGGGTTGCGCTGCTGCGGTGTACGTGGATGCGACAAATGCCGCAGGCGGACTCGTCGGTTCTGCCGATGGGAATGCCGCCATCAGCTACAGCTATGCGGGCGGTCATACGACTGCGGGCACATACGAGGGTGGCCGATACGCCTCGAACGTCCGCGGCTCCACGTCCGGCGGTCTTGTCGGCTCGCTTACCGGCACAGCCACTTCGTGCTACTCCACCTGCTCTGTGTGGGGCTCCGCGGTAGGCGCCCTTGTGGGCAATGGCGGATCCTATTCCGGATCCTACGCGGTAGGCTCGGTAAACGAAGAGGCATGGGATGTCACCGACCTCGACAATAACGTCCTGAACCAGAATACTTACGACGCTCTCGTTGGCGGTGGCAAGAATCCCGCCGCCCCATACGATGGAACTCTTGTCTCCAAATACGGTGGCAAGTACTCGTTCAAGACCATTCTCGAGCTTTCCGAGGGCGCCGGTTCGCTCAAGCCTTCCACGGGCAACGTGCTGACCAAGCAATTGGACACGCACTATGGCGACTGGCCTGGAATCGTGGCGATTGTGGTGAACGATTAGGGTCGAAATGATTAAACGGGTGGCCAAACGGCGCCCGCGACAAGAATCCGAAAGGGTTCGATGGGCAAGGCGGTAGACATGGCAAGCATGTTAAAACGCGAACAACAGAAGAGAAAACGAACTAACGCGATGCATGCGGACAAGCCCTCGTTGGGCAAATCCCTGATTTCGGCATTGCTCGTCGTAACGCTGAGCACGATGAGCTATTCGCCAGCTATCGCAATCCCCGCCAACTCTTCTCATAATTCGCAAGCAACGATGACGGCTGCCGAGGAAGAGGCCGCCACTACGAACAGCACGGAAACCGCTGACGATGCCGAGACAAATGTCCCGGCCGGGGAAGATCCTGAGCAAAACCCATCTGACCAGCCAATCGCTCCTGCCGATGACGAATCGAGCCAGGCCGTACCAAGCCAGGAATCGGCCGATTCCAGTGCGTCGACGCAATCCAGCAGCGCATCCGCTTCTTCCAGCTCGGCGAGCTCTTCCGCCAGCAGCGCATCTGCCAAGGCCGATGAAAAGTCCATTCAAGGCACGGTTTCCTCGGTTGCGGGCGGTCACTATACCGTCACGGTGAAGTACGGGGACAATGCTGTCATTCCCGAAGGCTCGAAGGTGGTCGTCACCGAGTACGTGCAAGAGCCCGAACCCGAGCATTATCGCGAGCCGGGCGACCATGAGGCGTTTGTGAGCAAGGACTACTTGGCTAATCGCGTCTCCGTATTGAGCAAATGCCTCGACGTCCCGAAAGACGGCCGCGTCTTCTTCAGCAAGTTCCTCGATGTTGCCATTGTGTACAACGGCCAGGAGATTCTGCCTCAGGCGCCCGTCGAGGTGTCGGTTGAAACGACCGCCGTCGACATCGCCTGTGCCGACGAGATCGAATTGGCTCGCGTGGTTTACGACGAGGCGGTCGCTAATGACAAGCAAGCTGTGAAAGACGGCTATGTCGCCAGCGACGGAACGACGGTCAAAGCCATCAGCGCCGATAACATCACGTACGAAGAAGATGCCAAGACCAAGAGCAAGCCCTCCGACCATGGCATCGTGAAGCTGCGCTATTCCACGAAGGAATTTGGCGAGCTGGCGATTGCCGGCATCTCCGTGCCCGTGGCTACCGTGTGGCAGGACGGCGTGGCCAGCGCTCAGGTGCTTGGTCCGCGCTCGATGGGCGTTCATGCTTACGACGTGCAAGCATCGGGCCTTGAAGAAGGCGAAGAGCTGCTCGGCGCGTATGCATTCAGCACCGATCCCTCACGCGAGCACGGCACCATGATGTGGGCTCGCGTTGTCACCGGCAGCAGCGCTTCGGCGGCTGCTTCGACGAAGAAATCAGACGCCCTTGTCGGCTATGCCCTGCAAGGCGGGGCCATGGTTGGCGAAGGCGTGGTGTTCGGATCGGCCAACAGCCTCCTGGCGTTCAAGGCTTCCGATGGCTTCGCGCTTCTGCGGGTGTCGGATGTCGCCGAAGCCGGGGAGGCAGATGCGTCCGGTGCTCCCGTCGGGGACTTGACGACAATCGAAAAGCGGCTGCCGGCGCAAACCGGCGGCTCGTATGTGGTCAGGGTTTCCTATGGTCCGGACAGCGGCATCCCCGCGAATGCGACGCTCCAAGTCCGCGAGCTTTCGGGCGCTGCTCTCCAGGAGCATCGCGCTCAAGCCGAGGAAGCGCTTGACGCCGAGTCGGTTACGTCGGTACGTGCGCTTGACATCGAGATCATCGACGAGGCCGGCAACAAGGTTGAGCCGACGGGCAGCGTCGACGTGTCTATCACGCTCGAGGGCGCCATTGTTTCCGGCGAGCCCCAAATCGTGCACTTCGCCGAAGAGGGCACCGAGGTCATCACGCCGCAGCAGAACGTCGAACCCTCAAGCGCGGGATCGATCACCAGCACGCAAACGCTCGATTTCGTGGCGGACTCGTTCTCGGTCTATGCCATCGCATACGTGGTGAAGGACACGGTTCTGACCGCATCTGATGGCAACACGTACAAAGTCACGGTGACATACGATCGCTTCTCGGGCGTCCCCGAGGATGCCGAACTCGTCGTTACCGAAATCGCCGAAGGGGAGGAAGGCTACGACGCTTATATCGCGCAGTCCTCCGAGGCGCTCAGCATCACGCCCGAGCGCGTTGCGATGGCGAAGGCGCTCGACATATCGCTTCGCAATCCCCAGACGGGTGCGGAATACGAACCGCGAAACGACATTCAGGTGAGCGTCGAGCTTCTGGGCGAAGACCTGAAAGCTTACGACGCCGTCGACGTCGTTCACATCACCGGCAAGGCCATCGAAGATGCCGAAGTCATGAACACCGCCTTGAATGGCGAAACAATCGAGTTTGCCACCGATGGGTTCTCGGTCTACGTCATTCTCGGCGATGTCGTCCCGCGCCGCACGTACGAGTTCTTTATTTGGAGCGACGTCAACCACCGCTGGGATCCCTATATGTTCAAGGTTGCAACGCAGCCGGAAACGGAAACCGATAAGCAGACGGTTGTTTCCGGTGAGGTTCCCGTGGTCCCCAACCCGAAGGGCGCAAGCAACCAGGAGTTCGCAGGTTGGTACGAGCACAAAGAGGGAAGCAGCACCGAGTTCAAGGACAAGCCGTATGATTTCAACACCCCTGTGAAACAGAGCGAGGTAGTCCCCCTTTACGCGCAGTTCAGGAGTTTCGCGCGGGTCGTCTTCCACGACCAGTACAACGACAGCATGGGCGATTTCCCCATTGCCGCCATACGTCGCGGTGAATTGAGCGGCGATCCTGCGAAAACGACGGTGAAGATCAGCGATGTGACCTCCACGTACACCGGTACCCAGGAGATGGCGTTCTACGGTTGGTCGCGCACGCCGATCACCACGCCCGGTGCGGCCAAAGACGACGACGGCAATCCCGTCGTGAAGGTCGAGCCCGATGAGAACGGATGCATCGAGGTGACGGGGGAAACCCACCTCTATCCCATTTACAAGCCGGTTACGTGGCTTTCGTATTGGTCCGGCCCCACGGGCTCGGGCGCCACGTATTTCCCCGCCAAGTCATACTACGATGGCGTCGGCCCCAACGCGCTGCCGGTTCCAGTGCGCACGGGTTACACGTTCGAAGGCTGGTATCTGGGGGCGATTGATCCAACGACTGGCGAGATCAGTCCCGGTAATGTGAAGTTCAGCGATGAGAACGGCAATCTGATCAATGGCGCGCAGGAAGGTGGCGCAGCCGTATACGACGGAGCTCTGCATCTGAGCTACGACAGTACGCTCTACGCCAAGTGGGAAGGCACTGATTCGACAACATACAAGATCATCGTCTGGAAGCAGAAAACCACGGCATCGGCCGACGAGCCGAGCGCATACAAGTACGACTTCGTGGAAAGCGCCGTGAAAACAGTGCCCATTGGGTCGACGGCGACCGTGGGCGACGAGTACAAGAATCCGCCTGCGGGGTATACCTGCCGCTATGATGATGACGTCACGCCGGTAAACCCGAAAGGCTACACGGTGCTCAACGTGTGGTACGACCGGGAGGGCGATTACGCACAGACGGGTGACACACACGTGCTTAAGTTCGCAGATTCGTCTGGCGCAACCGTCTACAAAGAGTATGGTTCCGTTGCTTATAAAACGAACCTGCTCACCGGCAACGAGGGCGGCAGTTTCGTTCCGGAGAATCCGAAGCGGGACCATTATGAATTCACGGGTTGGTTTGCCGACAAAAACTGCACCACCCAGGTGTTCTTCAACACGACTTCCTACGATGCGTACACGGGCTCCAACCAGAAGGTGCTCTACGAGACCATGCCCGACGCTGCTTTGACGCTGTACGCCGGTTGGTCGGCTGAGTGGTACCTCGTGCAAGTTGATCCGAACTACGGCGCATTAGGCGCCACGGAGAGTACGTGGTTCTGGAAGACGATCGAAAGCGACCTCGTTCAGGAATACACCGACGTCGTCCGCGATTACGTGGAGTCGAGCTCGGGCGAATGGTACTACGTGAAGAAAGATCGGGCCTACTACGGCTATTCCGGCAATGAGTGGGACCAAGGCGAGGAACCCCGCGGGGCTTCCTATACTAAGCAACCCGGACAAGCGACGGAATACAAGACATTCGAGGAAGCCGAAGGCATCTATCACTATGCCGGCTGGTACGAAGTGCTTGCAAACGGCAAGGAGACGCCGTACGAGTTCGGGAAGCCCGTCGACCACGATACCACCATCAAGCTCCATTGGAAGAAAGCCGGTATCTACTACGTGAAGTACGACGCTGGCGAAGGGACGATGGACGATGGCAAGCCTACGGCGGCCGATGAAAGGGCGTATGTCGACAATGCCGAGGTTCTCGTTGACCGCAGCGCGAATGCTCCGACTGGTTACACCTTTGCGGGTTGGCGTGTTCAGGGCGATCCCAGTGGGACGGTTCACAGGCTAGGCGAGAGTTTCTTGCTGCAATCTGATTATGCGGCTTCCATTAGCGGCAATGAGACGGTGACGCTGGAGGCGGTATACGCCAAGCTCGACACGGCCAACATCACTTATGATTTCAATGGCGGGACGAACAGCGGCACCTTTGATTTCGGCCATCCAGTCGATGCCCACGCGCCTACTCCCATCACGAGCATGGCAACTGATGACAAATCGGCTACGGTGTCGAACCTGGTCAACAACAGCGAGTTCGTGCTGAGCTCCGGCACCACGCTGTCGCGAAGCGGCGCCACTTTTGTGGGATGGAGCACTCATCCCGTTTTCAATCCCGAAACGGACACGCTGTACAAGCCCGGTACCGGGAACCCCAAGACCGACGAAGCTTATGGCGTCAATTTCGAAGAGCCCACGACCCTGTACGCGGTGTGGCAAGCGAAGGTGACGTATCACCTGAACAAAGACGCCGATTGGGGCGGCACGTGGCCGTCGGAATACACATACGATTCGGGCGCAAACACCTACAGCCAGACTGTCTATGTGGGCAATTCCATTTCAGAGCCGGTTATCATTCCAACTTACTCGGGCTCGAATTTCTCCATGTTCATGTATTGGACCGATTCGGCTACCGGCACCGCCGCATATAACTTCTCCCAAGCGGTTACGGGCAATCTCGACCTTCACGGCTATTGGAGGAACCAGCCCATCACGGTGCCCGTCCACGTGGTCGACGCCTCGGCGCAGAAGATCGTGGACAAGACAACCGCCGGCGAAGGATGGTCGACGAGCAGCATCGAGGCCGGTGCCACTCCTGTTGAGCTGCCTGGCACAGGATATGCCACGGCGCCTGCAGACTACGAGCTTGCTTTTGTGGCGGCTCATAAAGCAGGGGAAGATAACCTGCAGACGATATCGCAAGACGAGGCAATTACGGCGATTTACTACAACCAGGCAGCCAAACACCTCTACGTGAAGTTTGCCGACACTTCCAAGCCCCATGCACCGCTCGATGAATCGTATGAAATCTACTACGTGTATTACGAGCAGCAGAACCTGGACATCGCCTATAAGGACATGGCGTCGGACGGCCAACTCACGCCCGCCACTGTATCAGGCGCTCCCACCAGCACCGACGCGAAGCTTGGCGAATACGACGTGACGTCGAAGCTTGACACTCCGAGGGCTTGGAGAGACTCCACGAGCTATTTCGCCTATGCCATAGGCGACGCCAATGCGGGAAATGCCTCTGGTCTGCATCTGATCACGACAACCTCGAATTCCGACGACAGTCGTCCTACGCTCAAGGTGCGCAACACGTGGCGCGGGTTCCAGTACACAACCGATACGGGCGAGAACGCCACTTGGACCGATTGCGGTTACGCTCCCACGCTCTACGTGGTCTATTTCAGCCAGCAGCCGACCGTCATCATGCTCAACGAATTGACCGAAGGCACGAGTTCGGTTCTGGGCACCACGTTCTCGTACGAGATCGAAATCAACGGTTACGAGCAGGTCCCGGGCGACGTGCAGAAGAAGCTCGTCGACGAATACCAGGCTGCGCGCGCCGCTGGCAACTAGTAAAATGCAACACCACTGATGCAAGGGCGGCTCTCGGGCCGCCCTTGTCGCAAGAGAGAGGGAGTGGCATGGACAAGAACATGGTGAAGCGCAACGAGCTGTTGGCGCAAAAAGTCATCAAGGGGCTCGCTTCCCGCAACATGACGGGGTATTACGCGGCTAGCAAGGAAGAGGCGCTTGCCAAGGCGCTCGAGATCATCCCCGAAGGCAGCTCGGTGACGATGGGCGGCTGCATGAGCGCCATCGAGATCGGCTTGGTCGGCGCCGTGAAGGAAGGGCCCTATGACTTCATCGACCGGTTCGCCTTCGAAAGCCCGC
>CADAKR010000019.1 GCA_902788545.1 uncultured Coriobacteriaceae bacterium | reverse complement strand
TCGACATCGATGTTCTTCAGGTTGTTTTCCGAAGCGCCCATGAGCACGACGCTGCCCCGACCGGGATTGCGGCGCTCGGCGGGCACATCGATCTTCTTGCGTCCGCTCAGGTAATCAGCCGTAATCGAGTTCTTTGCCTTCGCCACCTTCGCCGGCGTGCCGCACGCCACGACGTAGCCACCTTGTTCACCCGCACCTGGCCCCATGTCGACCACGTAATCGGCCGAACGTATCGTGTCCTCGTCATGCTCGACGACAATGACGGTGTTTCCCAGGTCGCGCAGGCGCTTGAGGGTTGCGATGAGCCGCTCGTTGTCGCGTTGGTGCAAGCCGATGGACGGCTCGTCGAGGATGTAGAGGACGCCCATGAGGCCGGCGCCGATTTGCGTGGCAAGGCGGATGCGCTGCGCTTCGCCGCCCGACAGCGTCGCCGTCGCGCGTTCAAGCGTGAGGTAATCGAGCCCGACATCGACGAGAAAGCGGAGCCGCGCGATGATCTCCTTGACGATCGGCCCCGCAATCTGCAGGTCTTGCCCTGAAAGCTTCAATCCCTCGAAGAACTCGAGGGAGTCGACGGCGGACAGCTCGCACACCTCGTGGATGTTCTTGCCGCCCACGGTGACGGCGAGGATCTCGGGTTTCAGGCGCATGCCACCACACGCGTTGCACGGCGTAGTCGAGAAATAGGCCTCCATCCGCTCGCGCTGCTTGTCGCTACCCGCTTCGCGCAGCTTCTCCTCGACCGCGGCGATGACGCCGTTCCATTCGATGTACCAATACGTCTCGCGACCGTCGACCGTGACGTAATCGACGCGCACGCGTCCTTTCACGCCGTTGAGGAGCGCGTTTTGGGCGCTCTTCGGCAAATCCTCCCAGGGCGTGTCGGTCGATTGGCCGACATGGCGCAGCACCGCAGCCATGACCTGGGGATAGTAGTTGCCCGTCTTGAACGGGGCGATGGCGCCTTCATCCAGCGAGAGCGTGGTGTCGGGAACGATGAGCCGCGGATCGACTTCGTCGCGGCTTCCCAGGCCCAAGCATTCAGGGCAGGCGCCATACGGCGCATTGAACGAGAAATCGCGCGGCTGCAACTCGTCGATGGAATGGCCGTGCTCAGGGCAGGCAAGCGCCAACGAGAACAGGTGCTCGCCCGGGCGCAGGCCGCCAGTTGCGCCCGACGACGTTGGCGTTTCCATCTCGGGAGCCTCGCCGTTCTCGTCGAGCAGCTGCACGAGAACGCGGCCATCGGCAAGCGTCGTTGCCGCCTCGACCGACTCGGCGATGCGCGACGTTGCTGATTCCTTCAACACGACACGGTCGACGACCACGTCGATGAAATGCTTTATCTTCTTGTTGAGCGTGATTTCCTCGCCAGTGAGGCGGACGATCTCGCCATCGATGCGGACGCGCGCGAACCCCTCTTTCGTCAAATCGGCGAACAGTTTGGTGAACTCGCCCTTCCGGCCGGTGACGACAGGCGCCATGATGATGGCGCGCGTCGTTTCGCCGTCGCCAAGCCTGAGGATCTCGTCGGTGACCTGGTCTGTCGTCTGCTTCTTGATCACGCGCCCGCACTCGGGGCAATGGGGAATGCCGACGCGCGCGAACAGCAGGCGCAAGTAGTCGTAAATCTCGGTTGTCGTGCCCACGGTCGAGCGCGGGTTCCTGCTCGTCGTCTTCTGGTCGATGGATACAGCAGGCGACAGGCCGTCGATGCTGTCGAGATCGGGCTTGCTCATCTGGCCGAGAAACATGCGCGCGTAGCTAGAAAGGCTCTCGACGTAACGGCGCTGCCCCTCTGCGTACATCGTGTCGAACGCAAGCGACGACTTTCCCGATCCGGACAAACCTGTGATCACGACGAGCTTGTCGCGCGGAATCTCGAGGTCGATGTTCTTCAGGTTGTGTTGACGAGCGCCCTTTATGACGATGGAGTTCTGGCCCATGCTTCCTGCTTTCTGTCGTGATGCAGTATTCTACTTCACATTCAACGGAAACCAGATAAAAACATTTGTTCGTCATTATTTAGCTAACAGTGGAGAGTTGAAATGCCGCAGCTCTATTGAGCATGACGCCTTCAAGACGGCTGCACTTCGTATTGCGAACAGGGACCTGAAACGGGAAGGCTATGCCCGCGGATGAGCTCGGGTGTGGGCTTCTTTGAGGCGCGCTGGCGAAAGGTGCGTGTACACCTGCGTGGTCGAAAGGCTCGCATGGCCGAGCATCTCTTGCACCGAGCGCAAGTCCGCCTGACCGTCGAGCAAGTCGGTGGCGAACGTATGGCGCATGTCGTGCGGGCTGAGCGTCGCATCCAAACCCGCCTGCCGCACCGCCATCTTGTAGCGCTTGCGCAGGGCGTCGGCGCTCATGGGATTGCCGCGGCTCGATATGAAGAACCGCTCTGTTGCAGGCTTTCCCGCTAGAAGCGACGGGCGGCCTTCGTCGAGGTAATCGCGCATGGCCTTCAAGCACAGGTCATGCAAGGGGACGATGCGCTCCTTGCGGCCCTTGCCGAACAGCTTCACGAGCTTCGATCGGAAATCCACATCGCCAATGTTCAACGCCGCCGCCTCCGAGATGCGCGCGCCGCTCGCGTAGAGGAATTCGAGCATGGCGCGGTCGCGTAGGTCTTCAGGCGTGCGCTCGCTTGCGCCCTCATCGTCTTCGCCTAAGTCGAGCAAGCGGTTCATCTCGTCCCCTTTAAGCACATGGGGCAGATGACGCCCGCGTTTTGGCCCCGATAAGGCCTCTGCGGGATCGGCGTCCATGACTCCTACGAGGTTCATCCATCGGTAGAACCCGCGAAGCGACGAGAGCCTGCGGTTGATGGTCGACCGGGCGTAACGCGCCGCGTCCATTTCGCCGAGATACGCGCGAAGCTGCTTGTGCGTGGCATTGAACGGGTCAATGCCGCATCTGGCCGCCCAGCGCAAAAACGCTTCGATGTCCACGCGGTAGTTCCTCAGGGTGTGCTCGGAGGCGCCCTTTTCGACGGCGAGCGACTCGAGGTACGAGTCGAGCAGCATGAGGGTCTTGTCGCCAACGGAAATCTGCGGCACGGCCTCGTTGCGTGCTTGGACGGGCCGGCGTTTCCGCGACGCCCTCGTCTTCGTCTCGCGCGCCATGGCTACTCCCCCGCCAATCCGCATGCAGCCAACGCGCCGCGATAGGCGGCAAGCGCCTCTTCGCCCCTTTTCGCATAGGCGGCGTAGCGATCCCGCTTGTTCCTGACGGGAGGATCGAACTGCGGCATGACGCCGAAATTGACGTGCATCGGCTGGTAATCGCGCGTCTTTTGGTCGGTGGCATGAGCAAGCAAAGCGCCGAAGGCGGTCTCGAGGGGAAGGCGGGGCGCAAGCACGCCTTTGAGATGCGCAGCCACCGACAAAGCCGCATGCAATCCCGACCTGATGGCTTCGCAGTACCCTTCCGTGCCGCCGAGCTGCCCGGCAACGTACACGGGCACGCCTAGTTTGCTCGCGCCCTCAGAATGCAACCTGAGGTTTTGGTCGAGCAATTTGGGGGCATCTATGAACGTGTTGCGGTGCATGACGCCGAAACGGGCGAATTCCGCACGCTCCAAACCGGGAATCATCCTGAAAACGCGCTGCTGTTCAGGGAACTTCAGGTTTGTCTGGAATCCGACGAGGTTGTAGCAGCTGCCTTGTGCGTCCTCGGCGCGCAATTGCAATGCTGCCCAGGGTCTCCTTCCCGTCCTGGGATCGGTCAACCCAACAGGCTTCAGGGGCCCGAAGCGCGGGGCGTCGCGGCCCGCACGTGCGATTTCCTCGATCGGCTGGCACGCTTGGAACAAATCCTTTGTCTCGAAATCTCGCGAGATGGCCCGCTGCGCCAAGAGCAACTCGTCGATGAAGCGCTCGTATTCGTCTTTTGAGAACGGGGCGTTCAGGTAGTCGCCAAGCGGTTCCCCGCTTGCAGCCTGAGAATCCTCGTAGCGGCTCTGCCTGAACAGGACGCCCATGTCGAGCGAGTCGGCCATCACGATGGGGGCGGCTGCATCGTAAAAGGCAAGGTAATCGCCCGCCAGGTCGGCGATGGCGCCGGCGAGAGCGTCGCTTGTTAACGGCCCGGTTGCAAGAACGACTGCCGAAGCATCGCGCGCGATGTCATCTAGCGCCGTGACTTCGCGCCTCACGAGCTCTATACAGTCACTGTCGGCAATGCGCTGCGTGACGGCGCGAGCGAATGTCTCCCTATCGACCGCAAGGGCGCCTCCCGCAGGGACGGCGTTGGCAAGCGCAAGCTCGTACAATTGCGAATCGAGCACGTCGAGCTCGCGCTTGAGCATGCCGGCTGCGCTTTCGGGCTTCTTGCTCTTCAGCGAATTCGAGCACACGAGCTCGGCGCAGTACCCGGTCTTGTGAACTTCGGTACCGCGCTCAGGGCGCATCTCGTAGAGCACGACAGGCACGCCGCGCCGCGCGAGCTGCAAAGCCGCCTCGCTGCCGGCAAGCCCCGCCCCGACTATTACCACGGGCTTTTCCATGCATCAAGTGTACCATCCTATAAGGGGACGACAGGACCCCATTTGCCATCGGGCTGACGCGCAATCACCCTTGCCGTCTCAGCTTCGGCAAGCGATTCCATGAGCGCTTTTCGCGCGCCTTGCTTCCCGAATGCCGACTCTGCGATTGAAAGGAGGCTCTCGTCATCGAGCGGTTGTGCGAGTATTGCCTGGACTATCGGGTTGTCTGTACGAACCTCAAGCGACGATGCGCCTGGTCGCCTCAGTGTCCCGCATGCCCGGAACAGAACGTCTTCGAAGGTTTCGTCATCGATTACAGGCGTTGCACCCTGGTACAGGAGACGGTTTGAACCGCGTGCCGTCTCGGATGTGATTGAGCCCGGCACGACGAGAACCTCCTTGCCGGCATCAAGCGCCTCGTCAGCCGTCGAGAACGTGCCCGACGGAAGTCCCGCCTCGACGATCAACACGGCGTCGGCAAGCCCTGCTATGAGGCGGTTCCTCGCCCTGAACGCATAGGGCACGGGGGGATAGTCCCAGGGGTGCTCGCTTGCAATGGCACCACCGGCATCTACAATGCGCTGGAACAATTCGAAATGCTCGGGTGGATACAGGCGATCGCATCCGCCTCCCAGGAACACGACCGTGCTGCCCTGCGCCTCGAGCGCAGCCTTATGCGCCTCCGAATCGCATCCTCGCGCACCGCCCGATATGATGTTGACCCCCTTTTCGGCTGCCAGCCGTGCGAACCTTCTCGCACACGTCAACCCGTAGGGCGTCGCCTTTCGCGCGCCGATGATCGCCAATCCCGGCATGAGCGCCTCCGCGTTCCCGATGAGGTACAGCCGCTCGGGCGGCTCGGCTATGTGAGCGAGAGCCTCCGGGAAGGCCTGGCTCTTTTGGTCGATCTCGTATCGTGGCCCTTTAAGCGTCACTCCCGGCATCATGACCCAACCCCCTCGCGCAAGCGGAAACCCAGCGCCTCACACAAATCCCCCTTCTCGACAACCATTCGCTCGTCCATGTCGGCGATGGTGCGGGCCACCGACAGCACGCGGACGATTGCGCGACCGCTCATGTTGTTCCTGCAAGCCGCGTTCTCGAAAAACGAGACATCCTCATCGGAGAGGTGACACGAGCAGATGAGGCCTTGCGTCGTCTTCTCGAACCCTTCCTTCTCCTTGCGCCAAGATGCGAATTCCCGCCCCTTCATCACGCCATCGCGCAAAGACGCCGAGGTGGTGCCTCCTTCTGTCGACAAGACGGTTTCGGGAGGGACACGCTTCACGTCGATGTGAAGGTCTATGCGATCCATGAGCGGACCCCCTATGCGGTTCTGGTAGTCGCGCACCTTCTTCACCGAGCACATGCACTCCCTGTTCGCGTCGCCGTAGTAGCCGCACGGACAGGGATTCGAGGCGCCGATGAGGATGAATTCGGCGGGAAAGACGACGTTTCCATCTGCGCGGGTGATGCTCGCGAACCCCGATTCGACGGGCTGGCGCATATGTTGGAGGACCGAGGGCTTGAATTCCGCAAGCTCGTCGAGGAAGAGCACCCCGTTATGGGCTAAAGAGACCTCTCCCGGCCGAATCGGCGATCCGCCGCCGATGAGCCCGGCAGCCGTCGCCGAATGATGGGGAGCGCGAAACGGGCGCACGCCGGCGAGGATCATCGAGACATCCTCGCCTGCGACCGAATGGATGAGGGCGGTCTTGAGCATTTCATCCTCATCGAGCGGAGGTAGGATCGACGGCATGCGCGAGGCGAGCATGGTCTTGCCGGAACCGGGAGGCCCCATCATGAGCAGCCCATGTTTGCCGGCTGCCGCTATCTGCAAGGCGCGCTTGGCCAAGTCATTACCGGCTACGTCCTTGAAATCAAGGTTGGATTCCTCTTCGTGCACGTACCTGCCCTCAAACGTTGTGAAGGCAGGTGCCCGCAGGCCGCTTACCGACTGCAATCCCAATTGCCTGAGGCCCTCTATCGACACAAGGCCTTCGGCGTCATCTGCGCAAACCAGGGCCAATCCGTAATCGCGGGCGCAAAGCGCATAGGCAAGCAAGCCCGACACCGGACGGACCGAGCCGTCAAGCGAAAGCTCACCCACGAAGAGCAGCTCGCGCGCAAGCCGGGCATCGACTTGCCCCGACGCGACGAGTATCCCCACGGCAATGGGCAAATCGAAACCTGAACCGCTCTTCTTGATGGAACTGGGAGCAAGGCTCACGAGAATATGGTCGCCCGGCATCTGGAACCCCGATGCGCGGATGGCGGCTTTCACGCGCGCACGCGATTCCTGAACGGCCGCATCGACCATGCCGACGATGTTGAATGCCGGTATGGACCCGTAGGTCACCGACACCTCGACATCAACGGGGATTGCCTCGACGCCCCGAAGCGCGGCGCTGTGAATCGAGCACCTCAGGTACATGATCACCACCCGCACTCGAAGGCGTGCCGGTAGTGGCGAACAAGGGCGCGGTCCTTTCCTGCCACGAGCAACGCGATCACATCGAATCGCACGGGGATGTCGACGAATTCGCATTCGTCATGCAGATACCAGCCCGCTATGCGTTCGTAACGCGCGCGCTTCTGCGGCGTGACCGCCTCCGAAGGCAAGCCCTTCTTGAGGCTTGTCCGCGTCTTGACTTCCACGAACACGAGCGTGCACTCATCGCGGGCGATGATGTCGGCTTCACCGGCAGGACACTTCCAATTCCGCTCGAGTATCTCGTAACCGAGCATCTCGAGATAGCGCGCTGCCGCGTCTTCCCCACGTTTTCCGATTTCCTTGTTTCGCGATTTCTTCTTCGGCCGGTTTGCCTTTGCCATGATCTGCTCCTTCCAACGTCTTCGATGCTGAAAGGAGATGGTATGTCCACGCTATCACATGCGAGACGCGCGAAAGGGAGGGTCTAGCTGCCCTTTTGCAACCGATAAGCCTGCTTTAGTTAGAGTCCAGCTGTCATACATTCGATTGAACGCAGCGAAATTTCGACGCTTTCATCTCCGTTGTGCGCCAGAAAATCGACGCGAATCACCCAATGTTGCTAAAACAGACTTTCCTGCATGAACGACCTGCAAAAACTTGCACGGTGGATGGGAGACAGCCCCTTTGCCTTTATCGCCTCGATATGCTGGGGAGAACCGTAGCCTTTGTTTCCCCCGAGGTCGTAGCCCGGATACGATTGGGCCAAATCGCACATGAGCGCATCACGGGTGACTTTGGCGACGATCGACGCGGCTGCAATAGAAGCGCATTTCGAATCGCCTTTGACGACGTTCTTCTCGCGTTTGTCGATACGCAGTGGGTTCCCGTCGAGAAGGACCACGTCGACTTCAATGCCGCGCTCCTCGATTTCGGCGATGGCCTCGGCAAACGCATGCCGCAGCGAATCCGTGATTCCGTTCCTGTCGATGTCTGCAGGGTCGACGTAAACCACCGTCCATGCCAGCGCCTTCTCCTTGACCTGCTCGGCCACGATTTCGCGCTGCTCGGGCGTGAGCTGCTTGGAATCGTTCAGGCCTTCGATATGCGGCTCGGAAGGCAGGACGACCGCGCCGACCGCAAGGGGCCCGGCCACGGCACCTCGGCCCACCTCGTCGAGCCCCACGATGACACGTTGCCCTTCTCCAAGTAACGACGCTTCATACGCATACAGCGCCGCCACGCGCTCGCGTTCCCGCTTCTCGCCCTCGATTCTCCTTCGAGCGACCTCGATGGCGCTCTTCACGCCCTTCCTCTGGTCAGCCGCAAGCGAGCGTTCAAGCGCAGCGAGGCCTTTCTCGTCGGCCTCACGCAACAGACCCCTGATCTCCGATACCGTCATAGCCATGTCGGCAGCCCCGCATTCTCCTGATAGAAAACCGGCAGGCGGATGACCACCTGCCGGTTCATTATCTCACGTATGAAAAAGGCCCGCTTGACGCGGGCCCATGTTTCGTAGAGATTAGCGGAACGCCTTCTCCTTGATCTTGGCAGCCTTGCCGACCTTGTCGCGCAGGTAGTACAGCTTGGCGCGACGGACATCGCCACGGCGCATGACCTCGATCTTGTCGATCTTGGGAGAGTGAACGGGGAACGTACGCTCGACGCCCACGGAGAAGCTGATCTTGCGGACGGTGAACGTTTCGCGACTCGAATGACCATGACGACGGATGACATCGCCCTGGAACACCTGGATGCGCTCGCGGTTACCCTCGGTGATGCGATAGTGGACCTTCACGTTGTCGCCAACGTGGAAATCAGGGATGTCCTGTTTTTTCTGCTGCTCTTCAATGGCGCGAATGATATCCATTTCGACTTCCTTCTATACCCTCTTGCCAAACCGTGTTAACGGCCACTTGTCTCTAGACGCGATTTGTTAGTATATCTCCACCTCAGCGGCGTTGCAAGAACCGAATCGGGCTACCTCAAATCATCACAAGCAACGCATACGCGACTACGCCCGCAATGGCGCTCAAGAGCAATGACTTGCTCAAACGCGCGACAACGACGACGATGAGCGCCGCCACAAGCGGTGCCCCCGCCGGCCAGAACCCGGCAGCGAACATTCCCGGGGTCAGCAGATCGTTGGCGACAAGAGCCGCGAACGCAGCAGGCGGGATGAACCCCAGAGCCTCGGTCACGCGCTCGGGCAGTTCGCGCCCCTTCAACAGGAACAAGGGCAACACGCGGCATGCGAGCATCGTGATGGCGCAGGTGCCGAACACGATCCAGAAACCCGTCCAGCTTATCGGCTCCATCCGCTCCCCCCTTCCCTGATTCGCGAGAAGACGATGGCGCATACGACGCCGACAAGGGCGCCGATGAAGATAGCCGGGCCGCTTAAACCGACGAGCTTGCAGACGAACACGCCCACCATCGCCGTAATGGCGGCAACGACGTTGGGCGCCGTCAGCTTCTGCGTCACGAGAAGGCATATGAAAATCGACGTCATGGCGAATGCGGCGATGACCAGCGGGATGTCTATGGCGTTGCCGACGAACACGCCGACAACGCACGATACCGTCCATGACGATTGCGAGAACAGGTTCACGAACGTGGCACGCTGAACGGACCATCCGCCCTTCTCGAACTGCTGCGTGTTCACGCCGAAGCTCTCGTCGGTAACGGTTGCCGCAAACCAGAACGCGAGCTTCTTCGAGACGTTTTCGCACCAAGGGGCGAATGCGGCCGAATACAGCATCTGCCGTGTGTTTACGAACGACACGCTGAGGATGATCGAGGCAATGGGTGCGCCCGCTATCCACATGTTGGGAATCATGAATTGCCCCGCCCCCGAATAGAACAGCGCGCACATCATGAACACCTGCAGCGCGTTCATCCCGATGGACGCGGACAATATCCCGCAAGGTATGCCGATTGCGACATACCCGAGCATGATCGGAATGGCGGCCTTGAATGCCGGGCGTATGTTATCGAGCGTGAACACGAAAAGCGATTATAGCTGGGCAGCGAGCTCCTCAGGCGAGAATGCGCCTTTTTCCGTAACAATCTTCGAGATGAGACGTGCAGGAGTCACATCGAAGGCGGGATTCCACACGTCGACGCCCTCGATAGCCCTTGGAAGCACCTCTGCGGCTGCACGTTGCTCAATGACGATACCCGAGCCGTCGGGAAGCGAGTTGTCGACCGTCGACATGGGAGCGGCGACGTAGAACGGTATGCCGTGCTCTTTTGCGAGTACCGAAAGCCCATAGGTCCCTATTTTGTTCGCCGTGTCCCCATTGCGCGCAATGCGGTCGGCACCGACCACCACGGCGTCGACGCAGCCTTTCGCCATGAGGCTTGCGGCCATGTTGTCGCATATGAGGGTCGTCGGTATGCCGACGCGCGATAGCTCCCAAACCGTCAGGCGAGCGCCCTGCCCCACCGGACGCGTCTCATCGGCATACACGCGCTCGATTTTGCCCTGGGCAGCAGCGGCGTATACGATTCCGAGCGCGGTTCCGTAAAAGACCACAGCAAGGCTTCCGGCGTTGCAATGCGTCAGTATCCGCGATTCTGCGCCAAGCAGCGCCGCGCCGTTTTCCCCGATCGCACGGTTCGCCGCCTCGTCTTCGGCCTCCATGAGCTTCACGAGGCTGAAGAGCCGCTCGGACACATCGCGCCCCTCGCTCGATGAAATCTCGTCGAGCGTGCGCCGTACGGCCCAGTCGAGATTCACGGCCGTGGGACGCGCCGTTGCGATCTCTTCGGAGGCTGCTTCAAGGCCCTTGCCGTCGTACGCAGCCCATAGCGCCATCGCGGCAGCGCCTGCAAGCCCGATGGCAGGTGCGCCGCGCACCGCCAGCACCTTGATGGCGTCGACAACCGTCCGCCAATCACGCGTTTGCTCCATGCGCAGCTCGCCTGGCAGCAAGCGCTGGTCGACGTAGCGAAGCACGGGGCCGCCCTCGTCAGCAACAAGCTCAATCGTGCGCGGGAGGTTTTCAATATGGATATCCATTGTCATTGCGCGCCTTTCACATGCAAGTAAAGCTTCTCTAGAATAGCGCAGGGCGACCATGCTGCGCTATCATGAATTCATGGAACAACAAGCTAAACAGCGCGTTCTCATGGCCATGAGCGGCGGAGTCGACAGCTCCGTGTCTGCTCTCGTATTGCGCGATGCCGGCTATGACGTCGAAGGCGTGACATTGAAGCTGTTCGACGATGATGATGCATGCATTGCGGGGGAAAGCACCTGTTGTTCGCTCAAAGACGCCGAGGACGCCCGTCAGGTGTGCCTCGAGATCGGCGTCCCGCACATCGTCTACAACTTCACGCGCACTTTCAACGCCGATGTGATAGACAGGTTTTGCAACGGCTACCTGGGTGGCCAAACCCCCAATCCCTGCATCGACTGCAACCGCTACGTGAAATTCGCAGCCCTTCAGCAGCGCAGGCGCGAATTGGGGTTCGATTTCGTCGCAACCGGCCATTACGCGCGCATCGGATTCAATGATTCCACTGGACGCTACGAGCTGAAACGCGGCCGCGATGCCGACAAGGACCAGAGCTACGTGCTGTTCCACCTCGATCAAGACACGCTCGCGCATATGCTCTTCCCCCTCGGCGACCTGACGAAAGCCGAGGTACGGGAACTGGCCAGCGCCCATGGGTTTGTCAATGCGGAGAAAGCTGAAAGCCAAGACATCTGCTTCGTCCCCGACGGCGATTACGCTTCGTTCATAGAGCGGCGCAATGGATGTACGTTTATGCCCGGAACCATCGTTGACCGCGCTGGAAACGTGCTGGGAGAACACGCCGGGCTGATCCATTACACGATTGGGCAGCGCA
>CADAKR010000018.1 GCA_902788545.1 uncultured Coriobacteriaceae bacterium | reverse complement strand
CTCGGCTACCTTACCGACAGGCCATCTGTCGTCTGCAAACATGCGAAGGGCGGCCAGGCCAGGACCGGCCAGCGCGAGTTCAAGGGGAGGGCCGAGCGGCGCATAGAGCGCGAGGGCGGCTACAGCTGGGTTGCCGACATACGGGAGCGCGTGAAGACGGCGCGGGCGCTCGCCTGCGACGAGGAGGGCTTCCGCAACCTGCTCGGGGTTTTGGGCGTCGAGCTTTCGCTCAACTCGCCCAACGTCCGCAGGCGCGATTACCTATACGCGCTTTCCGACCACCCGGCTCGCAAGGTGAGCGGCGAGAAGCTCGGCCGGCAGTACGGCAAGCAGGCGCTCGAGTTCGAGTGGGCCTGCGGCCCGCCCTTCGAGGAAGGGAAGCTCGCGGAGATCCTCGAGCACGCCATCCTCGTCAGGGACCTCGAAGAGCTCGGCGAGATGGCGCGCGCCATGGGCACGATCAAGGACTTCGGCTTCGTCGCGATCGACAGCATCGACCGCGCGATCGCGCAGCTCGAGCACCTCGCGGGGGACCCGGGCGGCCGGCGGGGCGCCGCCGACGCAACGGAGATGCTCGAGCGGGTCAGGCACGCCCGGCGGTTCGCCGCCGAGTTCGGCGTGCTCCCCGTCAGGGAACCCATGAGCGTTTTCGTCGGCAGAGGCGAGCGCTCGTCGACGACGTGGGGCGACAGCTCCAGCTACAGCCACGACGCGAGCTCGCAAGAGCATCACATCGACCACGACAGGGGCGATTATGCGCGATGACGACGCCGAGCCCTTCGGGCCGCATCCGCACGCCCATGCGGCTGCAAAGAGCAGCGTCTTCCATCGACCGCAAGGCTGCCGTAGTTGACATGGGCGGGGCCGCCACATAGGCGGCCCCGAGAAACGATTGGCAGGACGGTACCGTTACACGTTCTTCATCTTGCGGCGTGCGATGAGAATGAGACAGCGGGGGTCTGACCCAATGTCATTCAGTTAAGGGTTCGGCCCCAACTCGAAGATAACCCCCTCTTGCACAAATAACCCGAGAAAACCGAAGAGAGCACTTGACAGGCGGCCCCGAATCTGGGGCCGCCTTCTTGGCGAGCCAAGAAGGCGGCCGATTGCAGTGAGGGAAAACCCGGATCTGCAAGGGGGCGCGAATGGGGACGCCGAGCGAGCTCGTGGACAAGCTCATGTCGGATATCGGGACGATCGCCGACGACATACAGGACTACGTCAGGCACCCGGGCGCCGACTTCACCCGCATGCGCAAGATGGGCGCCGGCGACGTGATCAGGGCGCTCGTGTGCATGGGGGCCGGCACGCTCGGCCACGAGCTGGACGGGTTCCTGGAGGCGCCTAAAGCATGCACGCCCTCGGCGTTCTGCCAGCAGAGGGCCAAGATCGAGCCCGAGGCGCTGCTCCAGCTGCTGCTGCGGTTCGGGCCCGGCGTGCCGGCCCGGGCCGCGGACGCCCGCGGCATCAGGCTCGCCGCCGTCGACGGCAGCGAGGTGGTGATGCAGCGCAACCCGCGCGACGCCGAGACGCACAGCCCCAAGAGCAACGGCTCGGGGATCGGCTACAACTCCGTGTACGCGACGGCGCTGCTCGACATGGCGGGCGGCGCGTTCCTGGACGCCGTCGTGCAGCCCGGCCCGGCCAAGGACGAGCCCGCCGCCTTCCGCGAGCTCGCGGACCGCTGCGACCCGGCGCTCGTGCTCGTAGGCGACCGCAACTTCGCGGGCTACAACAACTTCGCCCACTGCCTCGAGCGCGGCGTCGGCTTCGTCATCAGGCTGAAGGACTCGTTCGCGGCCCGCCTGCTCGGGGCCGGGCCGCTGCCCGACGAGGCCGACGAGGACGTCGAGCTGCTGCTGAGCCGGTCGCGGCGCGCGGAGCTGCGCGCGTCGAGTTTGTCGCACTTCTGCTTCTTGTCCTTGGTCGACCTCGGCAGCGTGGAGACCGCGATCACGTCGCAGTCGAACCCGAGCTCCCGCAGCCCGCGCGCCAGCACGAATCCGGTGCAGCCCGACTCGTATGCGCAGTATAGCGGCTGAGGCAGAGCCTCGAGCCATTCCGCGACGTCGGCCGCAGTCGGGCTGTTGCCGAACGAGCGGCCGAACACCTCGCCCGTCTCCACGTCTATTGCGCTCGCCTCTATCGAGCGAGCGTGCACGTCCATTCCGACATAGGTGGTATACTTGCGCATCGGGAAGCCCCTTCCTTGTTTGTGGCTCTGACAGCCAGGTTGTTAAGAGGCTTCCGATGTTAACCCACGCGCCTAGAATAGGCTAATTGTTAACAAGCGGGGCTTCCTTTCCTGCCCGTCTCACGATGGGCATATTGTCTTGTTCACGCACCGGCTGCGCACCCACAGGCAGGAGACGACCGACGGCAAGGTGTTCTGCGCCTTCGTCGCCCTCATCGCGCGCATGCGCATCGAGAACGCCCTCGGGGAGTGGACGCGCGAGAACCGCATGACAATGGAGCGCGCAATGCGCGAGTTCGCCAAGGTGCGCTGTGTGCAGGGCGCGGACGGGAAGCGCATGCTCAACCCGCTGAGCAAGAAGCAGCGCGAGATCGTGGGGCTCTTGGGGTTCACCGAGGACGACGTCAGGGCCTTCGTGGAGAGGGGCGGGCGCTGATCGTATAGTTCACTTTTCTCGGGAATTTAGGATCTCAACTCGGCGCGACAACAGGCTGCGCCTTCGGTCAATCGGCAATTGAAGCACAACGAGCCTTCGATACCCATGATGCCGCACAAGAACCCCTCGTCAAACGCCGACATGAACCAACAGTCTTCCGGCGTATAGCGCTCCGAGAAAAAGCAAGGGCCGAACTTCAGGCCTCCTGATTCGTCGGCCGTCAGCTCGATGCCAATACCACTGTAGAGAAACTGCGCGAAAGCGAACGAGCTTGAAGCCCGCACGTTCAACGTGGAGCGCAGTTGCGAACCGATCCTAAACCCGCCCGCACGAAGACGGGCGCGATACATTGCGGCAACCTGTTCGTCCGCGAGCGCAGCCTCCATGCAAGCAGCTGTAAATTCTCGGAAAACGGGAAGGCACTCCTCGACCGGCCGGTCCTCCAACGCAGGTGGATCGACATCAAAGGCCTTTGCAAAAACCCCCAGAATAGCTGCGACCTCAACCTTGCGCACCCATGCGGGCGGCGGCCAACCGAGCATCTTCTCAAATGCAGCGAGTATCACGACATCTCACCCCTAAGCAATTCAACGTGAACAAGGGACGGCAGATGGAACGAGTTCGGTCTGGCTAGAACTGCTTCGCCAGCTCGGCCGCGCGGGCGCAACCATCGGTGTTCGCGATTTCACCAACCTTGCCAACACCAGGCACGACCACGTTTCCCACGAACTCCCAACCCATGAGCGCGCCACCGCGCTCGAACGGACCGACCGCATGGTCGAACACGGTCATGTCGTTTTCCTCGCAGCACGAGATGAGCGCGACCTTCTTGCCCTTGCAGCTCTTGCCGCCCACGGCGAACGAGAAGATGTTGTCGAGAATACACTTCGTCTGGCCGGGCATCGTGTACCAGTAAACCGGGAACGAGAACACCCAGCCGTCGGCTTCGATCAGATCGTCAGCGATGGTGTTGAAGTCATCATCATGCGTGCATGCCTTGCCCGTCTTGAAGCATGTCATACAGCCATGGCAACCGTTGAGGTTCATCTTGGTAGCGTTGCATTCTACAATCTCATGACCAAGGCCCTTCGCGGCTTCGATGAATGCATCGGCCATCGAATTGCTGTTACCGCCCTTACGGGCACTGCCTTTGATAACGACGATCTTGCTCATGGGGTTCCTCTCTCTCCCGAATAGGTGCTCTCGTCATTGTATGCCCAAGCAACCCGGGCGGAAACCGCACGAGCAAACCGCCATCATCTCAATTAGTCCTCGGGCGCCCACGCGCCCAGATTCTTCTCCTGCTCGTCGAGCGTCATGTTGAAGTAGCGCACGCCCTTGTCGAGGAGCGCAAGACGCAGGCGAGCTGCAGGACGATCCCCCTCACCAGGAGGCTCTACGCGGTGCTGCGCGCCATCGAGAAGGACAGGCGCTACGTCGCGGGCGAGCTCGGCGTGCCGTTCGGCGACCCTTACGTCCTGGGCACGCCCGACCCCGACAGCCGCCCCTACCACCCCACGCGTCTCACGAGGGAGTTCAAGTCGTTCTGCAAGATGAACGGGTTCGAGATGACCTTCCACGACCTGCGCCACACGTTCGCGTCCATGATGATCGCCGGCGGCACCGACGTGCGCACCGTTGCGAGCTACCTGGGGCACTCGAACGTGGCCATGACGCTCAACACCTACGCGGAGGTCGACCCCGACGCCAAGCTCGCCGCCGTCGACAAGATCGGCGAGGGCTTCGACATGGACCTCGACATCGCGCTCCCCCGCAAGCTCGAGGAGCCCGCTTTCACGCTCTCGTTTACCGTCGAGCAGCTCGAGGGCATGCTCGCCGAGGCCAGGAGGCGCGAAAACGGAAGCGTAATCCCCGGTTTCGAGGTGCCCTAGGCCGCCCGGAGGTAAAACAGGGCCTTAGAGGCGATTACAGCGGCTCGATGACCTGGGGTTTTGCAAAACCCTCCATTTTGGGCATCCCAGACGGCGACAGTTCACCAAAGCACACCTCGCTGAGCGGAAAAGCCGCCAGACGACGGCCGCAGCATGCTCCCCGCCGACTGCAATCCGTTACGAAACGCAGCGTCTCCCCACCTGACCAAAAGGGAGACTCCCCTTTGGTCAGTCAAGCCGGCAAGACGCTCCCTCACCCCCGTAATCCTGTATCATTTTCGACGACGTTATTACATGGACGTTTTGGGGAAGGCGTGGTGGGAATGGCCATCATTAATCAAGCCGCTGAGGGTTTTCGCTCGTGTCGACAGGGGCATGCCTGCGTTGCCGTCGCATCTGTCGCATCTGTCACGCACATGCCGAAACGACGCCGGGGGGACCGTTGCCTGAACCTCGAACCACTCGTCGACGGTAGACATCCTTAGCCACTTTTTAGCCACTTTTTGCGGAAAACACCTCCCGGCAAGAAAAAAGCTCAGCCCGTTTGGTGGGCTGAGCTGGAGTTTCGTGGCGGGATGTACGAGACTTGAACTCGCGACCTCCGACGTGACAGGCCGGCGCTCTAACCAACTGAGCTAACACCCCGTGTTTTCAGCGAAGGTTATATTACTTGACATGCGACTTCGGCGCAATACCCCAATCAAGGATTTTCCATACGCGCGGCAAACTCTTGGCGAGAAAAGGGCGTTGCGTCACAATGGCTTCAACCTCGAATGCCCACGCAAAGGAGATGCGATGCTGTTCGTCGAATACCCGAAATGCTCAACGTGCAAGAAAGCGAAGGCCTGGCTTGACAGCCATGGCGTCAAGTACGACGACCGCCACATCGTCGAGGACAACCCGACCGCCAAAGAGCTGCGCGCATGGCAGAAGATAAGCGAATTGCCGCTGCGCCGCTTCTTCAACACGTCCGGTATGCTGTACCGCGAACTCGAGCTGAAGGACAAGCTGCCGACCATGTCCGAAGACGAGATGTACGAGCTTCTGGCCAGCAACGGCATGCTCGTGAAGCGCCCGCTGCTCGTGTTGGACGACACAGTGCTCGTGGGCTTTCGCGAAAAGGAATGGGCAGACCTGCTCGATTAAGAATAATCGCCCCTCTACCTGCGTATTTAATTGATGAAGAACATGAGGAAGGCGCGCTGTGCGGGTCGGGCTTTTGAGCGCCGCGAGTATAATTCGTGCCAATTGCGCGATGGGGGGATGACGCGCGACTTGACGAGAAAGCAATCGCAGGACTGACTAGACCGATGGCGATGTCTTCATATGAATCATGCAGGGCGGAATCGCGGCCCTCGCTTCGATGCGCCCACGGTCGTGCGGCGATTGCCGCGCTGTACGCTGCGACCATAACCGCGCTCGTTGCCCTGTGGTCGCTCGTGCCGGCCTCTTCGGCCCTCGCCTACGTCGACCCGTCGGTCATGACGTACACCATCCAGGCCGTGGCGGGACTCGCCGTCGCGCTTTCGGCCGTCATCGGCGTCGTGTTCCGCCGTACGCGCCGCAAGCTGTACCAGCTGTTCAACATCGACGAGAACGCCCATAAGATTTTCGAGGGCGACGTCTCGGCCATCGACCCGTCCGCACCCGACGCCGAAGCGCGCCTGGCCCGTGCCCGCGACACCGCCGCCTCGCTCGCAGACGCCTGTGACGAACAGGCCAGCGACAAGCCGCACCGCATGCGCCGGCGCAAGCGCTTCGCGTTCGCGCTCGTCATGTGCGTGTTCATGGCGTTTATAGTGTTCATTGCCCCGGCGCTCGAAATCTTCGGATCGAATGGCGATTCGCTCGTGTTCGGCCTGGGCGTCGTGTGGTGGGTGCCCGTCGTGTTCTGCCTGGGATTCGCCATCATCGCCGCCTTGCTCGTGTCGACGCTGCGCGGGCGGCCGTTCTACGTGGCGGTCATGGTGCTGTTCGCGCTGACGGCGGCGGCCTACTTGCAGTCGTTGTTCATGAACGGCGGCATGATGCCGGCCGATGGCGGCTTCATCGGGTGGACTGACTGGTTCTTCATCCAGAAGATGATCGTATCGGGCATCGTGTGGATCGCCATCGTCGCGGCGTGCGTCGTGATTTGCTTCAAGTGGGCGCATACCTCGCTGAAGGCCACGACGGCCATCGCCTGCGTCATCATGATCATGCAGCTCGTGGGCGTTATCAGCGTCGGCATCGAGGCCTCGAAGACGGCTGTCGACGAGCAGAGCAAACCCTATGTCACGCAAGATTCGCTGCTTACCGTATCGCCAAAGAGCAATGTCATCGTGTTCGTGCTCGACACGTACGACACCTTCATCTTGGAAGAAGTACGCAAAGAGGACCCGCATTACCTCGAGAACTTCAAGGACTTCACGTATTTCCGCAACAGCGCCGGCACCATGATCCCCACGACAAACGCCATCCCCTTCATGATGACGGCGCTCAAGCCCATACCCGGCCAGGACCTCGGCGAGTACCGTGCCACCAAGTACGAGCGCAGCACGTTTTTGAACGACGTGCACGATCTGGGTTATTCCATCGGTGCGTACTCCGATTCGCTCATGATGGACTTCAACAACCCGGCTGACCGCGCCATCGCCAGCGAGACGCTGAACGTGCACCCCATCAACGGGGCACCGCTCGACATATGGCAGACCTTCCTTTGCATGGAGCAATGCGCGCTGTATCGCGAAATGCCCTGGGTGCTTAAACCGGCATTCTGGTATTACACGAGCGACCTCAACAACCGCATGATCGCCGACAGCGGCACCGGCAACATGGGCGACTCTCTCTACGAACTCGACGACGCCGCCATCCTAAAAATGGTGCGCGAGCAGGGGCTTAAGGCAACCGACGAGGGCGAGACGGGCGCGTTCCGTTTCATCCACCTGTTCGGGCCGCACTTCCCCTATAACGTCGACGAGAACGGCAACGCCGTTCCCACGAACCAGTCGAACAGGGAGCGGCAGGCGAAAGGCTCGATGAAAGTCGTGTTTGAGTACATGGACCAACTGAAGAAACTGGGGCTGTACGACCAGGCGACCATCATCGTGACGGCCGACCACGGCGTATGGTTTTTGACCGACGACCCGCCGCGCAGCCCGGTAAGCCCCATCATGCTGGTAAAGCCATCGAAAGCCGAGACGGATGAAGGCGAACGCGAGCGGGCGGTCATTTCCGACATGCCCGTCAGCCACGATGACTTGCATCCCACGATAATCGGGGCCATGGGCGGCGATAGCGGCAAGTACGGCTCGACGTTCTTTGAGATCAGCGACCCGAACCGCATCCGCTACTACGATTCCACGACCACCGCCGGCGATTTGGGCCAGCGTTTCGTGGAATACGAGATCGACGGCAACATCTTCAACATGTCGAACTGGAAGAAGACCGGCAACGTCTGGCTGGGCGCTTAGGCCTTAGGCGCAGTCCGCTTCGGACCCAGAAGCCAAAAGGAGCCAAAAGGGGATACACCCCTTTTGGCTCCTTTCGAATCAGGCCCCGCTTCCCGGAAAAGAACCAAAAGGGAGTATCCCCTTTTGGTTCCTAGGCGTAGCCCATGTCGTCGACTTGGTCTTCGTCCATGCCGAAGTAGTGGGCGATTTCGTGCACGACCGTGCGGCGGACTTCCTCGATGATGTCTTCGCGACCACCTTCTAAACGCTCGTGCGGGCCCTTGAAGATCGTGATGGTGTCGGGATAGTCGCCGAACCCATACCCGCTATCGCGCTCGGCCAACGACAGGCCGTCGTATAGGCCCAACAGGTCGCCTTCCTCGGTGTAAAGGCCATCGCCCTCGAAGTCTTCCTCTTCGGGCTCGTCGGCGATCACGATGGCGACGTTTTCCAAATCGTCGAGAAACTCCTCGGGAATCGAGTCGATGGCATCCTGCACAGCAGCCTCGAACTCGGCGTCGGTCAGCTTGTACATGAGCTTGCTCCTTTCGGGCGGGTTTTTGGGGACAGGAGAGAAAAACCCATTGCGCAATGAGACATGTATCAAAGGCTGCCCTGCGGCGCAATGGGTTTTTCTCTCCTGTCCCCAAAAACCCGCTATGCGGTCTGGGCGATGCGGGTGATGGACACAATGTCGGCAGCGCAATCGCAGTGTTGCAACAACACGTCGGGGCGCAGCGAGCCGGTCGGCTTGGCTTCCAGGGTGAATGTGGCGCGATCGCCGTCGAAGGTGAATGGCTCGGTTAGGAACTCGCTGACGACGAGCGTCTTTTCCTTGCGCTTGCGCACCACCGTGATCGTCTCGGGCACGACGACAGCAGAAACAGGCGCGTCGAAGCGCACCTCGTACGTCGAGAACGGGAAGGCAACGCTTGCCGCCGGCGCGTTGTTTTCGATATAGCTGCAATCTTGCACCATGAGGTCGGGCACGCTGGCCTGCTGCAAGGCGGCAAGCGCCTTGTCGGCAGCGACGTACTCGCGCAGTTGCAGGTCGAAGATCTCGCAGGTCGACCCCACGCCGACAGGCAAGGCTGCGCCGAACGCGATCTTCATGTGCGGCGAGAACCCCTGGCTGACGGCAAACGGAAGACCCGCGCGCCGCACCGTGCGCTCGAGTGCGTGGGCCACCTCCAGATGCGAGAGCATAGCCAGCCGGTCGCGCTCGATGAACGTCGCTCGCAGGCGGAACACACGAGGCGCGTTGGGATCAGTCATGACGCTCACCTGCCAGCTGGTTGTCGGTTCCCAATTTCATGCACACGCCGCAGCCCGAACAGCGGCCGAACGTGCAATCGGGCGTCGTCTCCTCGCGAAGGGCCAAATCGTGTTCGCGCGCGAGCCAACGACGGTCGGCGCCGCAGCTGATATGCTCCCACGGAAGCACGTAATCGGTCGGATAGCCCGTCTGGGCGACGGCTTCCACATCGATGCCTTGCTCGTCGGCAGCAGCGCGCCACGCGTCCTCGCGGAAGCACTCGGACCACGCGTCGAACCTCGCGCCCCGACGCCAAGCCCCTTCGACAAGCGCTGCAGCCTCGCGCCCCGAACGCGACATCACGGCCTCGACGAAACTCGTCTTCGGATCGTGCCAGCTGACGGACACGGCGCGGTACTTCACCGAATGGCGCAGCAGGTTCACGCGGCGCAAAGCCTCCTCGGGCGCGATTTGCCCGCACCACTGGAACGGCGTATGCGCTTTGGGCACGAACAGCGCCACCGACGCGGAAATCTGGATCGAGCCCTTCTGCTCTTTGGGCACGATGGCCTTCGCATGGTCGTAGACCTGCTGCACGAGCCTTGCTATGCCCTTCACGTCTTCGTCGGTCTCGGTGGGCACGCCAACCATGAAATACAGCTTGCAACGGCGCCAACCGGCGGCAAACGCGGCATCCACGGCGCCGAACAGGTCGTCTTCGGTCACGTTCTTGTTGATGACGTCGCGCAGCCGCTGCGTGCCGGCTTCGGGCGCGAACGTCAGCCCGCCCTTCTTCTGGCCGGCAACGAGGTCTGCCATGCGGGCGCCGAACGAGTCAAGCCGCTGCGACGGGATGGATATGCGCACGCCCGTGCCCTCGTAGTGCCTGTTCAGGCGCTCGAGGATGTCGGCGATCTGCGAATGGTCGGTCGTGGAAAGCGAGGTGAGCGACACCTCGTCATAGCCCGTTTCGGCTAGGCCGCGCACGACGGCGTCGACCACGTTGTCGGCCGAACGCTCGCGTACGGGGCGATACATCATCCCCGCCTGGCAAAAACGGCAGCCGCGGGCGCATCCGCGCAGGATCTCGACGTTCAGGCGATCGTGCACCGCCTCGGCGAACGGCACGATGCACGGCTCCCAACCCGAACTGGTCGCGAAGCCGTCGAACAGGCGCTTCACGATGGTGGTCGGCACGCCCTCCTCCGCAGGTTCGATCCACGAACCGGCCGCTTGCGCCTCTTCGGCTGTGCGCCACCGGTACAGCGCCGGAACGTACCATCCATCGAGGCGGGCGAGCGCACGCCAAATGTCGCGGCGCGTTGCCCCCTGTTGCCGCATATCGCGAATGACCGCCAGGCCCTCGGGAAGCGACTGTTCCCCTTCCCCGATGTTGATGGCGTCGAAGAACGGCGCATACGGCTCGGGATTGTAGGCGCACGGACCGCCGCCCAACACGAGCGGATCGTCTTCGGCACGATCGAGCGCACGCAACGGCAAGCCGGCCAAATCGATTGCCTCGAGCACGTTGGTTGCGGCTAGCTCGTGTGGCAACGTGATGCCGATGGCGTCGAACGCCGCCAGGGGCGCGCAGCTTTCGATGGAAAACATCGGAAGCCCCGCCGCACGCAGTGCATCGCACATCTCGGGTGCGGGCAAGAAGCCGCGCTCGGCGGCCATGCCGGGCTGTGCATTCACGGCGTTCACCAATATGCGCAACGCCTGATTGGCTTGGCCCAGCTCGTAGGTGTCGGGGTAGATCATGCAGAAGCGGAAATCCGCGTCGGGCTTGTACACGCAGCCCCACTCGCGGTTTATGTAGCGAGACGGCCGCTCGGCACGCGCCACCAGGGGCGCCACCTGCGTCCAGATGCTCTCGAAGGGAACCATGGCGTTATTTCGCGGCGACGGCCTTGGACACGATGTCGGCAGCGGCGTTAGCGACCTTCGGAACGTATTCGCTCACCGCATCGCGCACGACGGGCACGTACTTGTTGACGGTCTCGCGCACGACGGGCACATAGCCGCTCACCTTGTCGACAACCTTGACCGAAGACGGATCGGCGGCAAACTTGCGCGCCTTCGACGCGAACTTGCCACCCGCCTCGGCTGCACGCGTGGCCACATTAGCCACGCCGTTGACGTTTTCGCCGCCCTCGTAATACTCGATGACGGCATAGCCCAGGGCGGATGTGGCACCGTAGGCGACACCCGTGCGAATGACGAAACCGAGCACCGGCACGAATTCCGTGAGCTCGCGGACCAGGGTGCGGCACACGTACGCGCCGCCAACCACGACCGCCAGCTCCTTCCAGCGGTCGATGTCCATATCGTGCCCGTAAGCGGCAGCGATCTGCAGCACCATCTTCATCTGGTTCAGCGTCATGATGGGAAGGTCGGCGCCGGGAATGAGCGGCACCAGGCCGATGCCCGCGTTCTGCAGCGACGTGGCCTGCACGGCGTCGATTGCCAGCGGACGGCGCATGAACGGGAACGCTATGGCGAACGCCAGGCGCTTTTCGCGGCACACGGCCACGATCCAGCTGCCCATGCGCTCGTCGAAGCTGGTCACGGCCTCGTCGACGAGCACGAACGGCTCGACGCCCGCCTCGTCGACTTCGAACGGCGCCACGATATCGCCCTCGGGGATGGGGCAGCCGCTGTCCTCGGCGCGCTTGTTCACTTCAGTTGGGGAAAGCGTCACGACCATGGCCGGCACGCCCATGGCGCGAATCGCCTGGGCGGCGGCTCCCACCTTGGCAGACGACCCCGCCACGACGACGGCGATGTCATCGTCGGCTTGCGGCATGAACGTGCGGTCGAGATACGACAGCGTCATGCGCACCGTCGGCTTCGTGCTAGCAAACGCGCTGCGCACGTGCGCCACAAGCGAAGCCGGTGCCGTCTCGTCGACGTACACGCTGACTGACAGCTGGGTTTCCTGGGCGGTCTTGTAATCAGTCG
>CADAKR010000017.1 GCA_902788545.1 uncultured Coriobacteriaceae bacterium | reverse complement strand
ACTTCAAGGAGTCCATCCTGTTCACTCCCGTCGAGGGCACCATCGAAGGCGACATCGAAGGCGACGCATGCACCGTGCAACTGACCACCGCCAGCGGCACGCGCACGCTTCACAGCGTCTAGCCACAAGCGCATATTCGCAGAGAATCAAAGGGTCGGCCGATTCGTTGGCCGACCCTTAGCCAATTGAGCCAAAAGGAGATACTCCCCTTTTGGTTCCTCTATAATTTTATATTAACTTCCATCAACCCTGGTGGTAAGGGGGGGTTCCAGGTTGTCACCCCCCTTGAAAGGCAACCGTTACCTTCGGTGAGCGCCCGCACGCGCGGCCTGACGAGATGGCGCAGCCGTTCGCCCGCGCGCCCGACTCCCGAGCGCGAGTCGGGCGCCTCGATGGGATAATCCGGATAGCCGGAAAACTGCGATTGGAGGACCGATGAGCGAGCGGCTCGAGCTTTTCTACTTCCCCGAGTGCCCCTTCTGCCGGAAGGTGCTGGGGGCGATCGACTCCCTCGGGGCGGGCGGGTCGATCGAGCTCAAGAACATCCACGAGGACGACGAGGCGCGCCGGACGCTCGTGTCCGTGGGCGGCAAGCAGCAGGTCCCGTGCCTCTTCATCGACGGGACGCCCCTTTACGAGAGCGGCGACATCGTCGAGTGGCTGGAGCGGCGCTTCTCCTGACGGCACCCATCTGCGCTGCGATAACCAATTGGGGATACTCCCCTTTTGGCTCCTAACGATGGCGGGTGGGCCTTGGAGCCGGGCGCCCTGCCCCAAGGCCGGGGAGGCCGGATGCCACGTCGCGCACCTCCCCGTCCTCTGGGGCTTCAGGGCCACGCGACCCCAAGCCGCCATGATCACGGGCACACAACCCGCGATTTGCGCCAAACCCCGCCGTTTTTTGGCGCAAAATCGAGGTTGTGTGCCTGCCTTCGCAAGGTGCGCAACTCGCGACCTGGGGTTTTAGGGCCACGCGTCCTCCGGGCGCTATGATTACGGGCACACAACCCGCGATTTGCGCCATTTTCGCCTGGGCAATGGCGCAAAACCGAGATTGTGTGGTTGCCGTAGCCAATTGGGGATACTCCCCTTTTGGCTCCTAACGATGGCGGGTGGGACATGGGGGATATGGAGCCAGGCGCCCTGCCCCACTTGGCGATTACGACGAGCGCTGCTTAAACGAATGGGCCGCAAAACTGCTCGTCCTTCGACCATCCGCCATCTGGAAGCTCTCGCGATATAGCGCTTCCAGGCCGGCGGGGGGTTTGCCCCTCGCACTCGGCCACCAACGCTCAGGTCGCACAATGGCGGCTTGATCATCGGCATCGTGCATGGCTTTCCCTCTCCTGTCGGATTGCTCATCCCGAGTAATTGGTTACAAGAATAGACGGAAGCGGGCGCCATCGTAGAAATAATTCAATATAGTTCCCGAAACGAATCATTACTCAAATTAGCGACGATTATGTCCTGTTTTGCCATTCTGGGGGCAAAGCCCGAAGAATCCCACCGAATCGGGGCTGTAAAGACGTCTCGTTTGCGCTTGGGATGACACGCACAACCGCTCAACGACGATCAACCGGCGCTTGCCTGGCTGCATGACAAGTCGCCGCCATCATAAGACAGTATTACGAATTTGACATTAGTATTACTGTCTCGTAAACTACGCGCATATCTGCTATTCGCGCTACCACGGGGAGGCACCATGAAGAACAGGATTTCGGCAATTGTCGCTGCGGCTTTCACGGTAACGCTGGCGTTGGCGCTGGCCGGTTGCGGCGGACAAGCATCGGGCAGCGCTTCGGCCTCGGCCGCCTCGAGCAGCGCATCAGCCTCTTCAAGCGCGCTTTCGGGCGCTGCGACGAAGGCCGTCGTCGACGCCTACGGCCGTACGGTCGAGGTCCCCGCGCACGCGCAGAGCGCAGCCACCGTCGGTTCGGGCGCGCGCTTCGTCGTGTACGCCGGCGCGCAGGACAAGCTGGTCGCTGTGACCGAAATGGAAACCGAACCTGCGCTTAACAGGCCCTACTCCATGGCGTATGCGGATCTGTTCAAGCGCCTGCCGGCCACGAGCAATGGCAACCACCTGCTCGAAACCAACGTCAACGAAGAAGAGCTCGTCAAACTTTCCCCCGACGTCATAATATCGAGCCGCAGCAAGGAGGAATGCGACCAGCTGCAGGCCAACACCGGCATCCCCGTCATCGGCATCACCTACCAAAACCAGCTGTTCACCGACAACGTTTACAAGTCCATCGAATGCGTGGGCGCCGCCCTCGACACCGAAGACCACGCAGCCCAGGTCATCGCCAAGATGAAGGAATGGGAATCCGACATCACGGGCCGCGTGGCCAACATCCCCGACAGCGCCAAACCCAGCGTCTACGTGGGCGCCGTCAACTACAAGGGCGCCAAGAGCTGGGGCGGCACCTATGCCCACTACGCCTGTACCGACGTGCTTGGCGCCAACAACGTGGCCGATCAGACTGGCCAGGACGGCGCGCTCGACGTCGGCCTCGAGCAGATCGGCGCATGGAACCCCGACTATATGTTCCTCAACGCCGGAAACATTGACCTGCTGAAAGCCGACTACGCTGCAAACCGCGCGTTCTTCGACGACCTGGCCGCGTTCAAGGACAACCGCCTTTACACGCAGCCCTTCTTCAACTTCAACGGCACGAACGTCGATACGGGTATCTGCGACACCTATTTCATCGGCGCGACCATCTATCCCGACGCCTTCGCCGACGTCGACCTCGATGCGAAGTACAAGGAGATTTACGAGACCATGCTCGGCGGGTTCGATTTCTATTCCGTCATGCAAGAGAACAAGATGGGTTTCAAGGCCTTCCCGCCGTTGGCATAAAGGCCCCCGGCTATCCGCAAATCCTTTGGGGCAGGCCAGCCTTCACGGCCTGCCCCGCCCTTTTTCGATATCCTTACGAGCCACATGCAAGAAGAGAAGCTGACAGACAAAGGCATTGCCCCACGCGCTGCGACAGCAAGCGGCATCGAAAGCGCCTACGGCGGCTACATACGCCACAAGCGCCTGGTCATGGTCGTGCTTGCAATCGCCGTCTTGGGGTTGTCCGTTTGGTCGATGGGAATAGGGTCGCTCGATCTTGCGCCCGCCGACGTTGTCGCCGGCATGTTCGGGCAATCGACTCCGCAGGTGAACACCGTCGTGCAAAACATGAGGCTTCCGCGCGTGCTCACGGCCGTCATCGCCGGCATCGCATTGGCCCTAGCCGGATGCGCCTACCAGTCGACGCTGCGCAACCCGCTGGCCTCGGCCAGCACGCTCGGCATTGCGCAAGGCGCCGCGTTCGGCGCGAGCATCGCCATCATCGCCATCTCGGGCGGCGGGGTCGAAAACTCGGTCGCTTACGAGGGCGTGGCCAATGCGGACCCCGTCTCAACCGCCATCTGCGCTTTTTTAGGGGCCATGCTTTCGACGGCCATCATCTTGGCGCTTTCGCGGTTCCGCGAGATGACCCCCGAAAGCATCGTGCTGCTGGGCGTCGCCTTGTCAGCCCTGTTCACGGCCGGCACCACGATGGTGCAGTACTTTGCAGAAGATTCGCAGGTCGCCGCCGTGGTGTTCTGGACCTTCGGCGACCTTTCGCGCGTGACCAAGCCCCAGATCGCCCTCATGGCCGCCGTCACCGCCCTGTCCGCGGTCTTCTTCTTCGTGAACCGATGGAACTACAACGCCATCGAGGGCGGCGAGAGCTTAGCCCATGGCCTGGGCGTTCCCGTTTCGCGCGTGCGCCTGGCCAGCATGGTCGTGGCGTCTGCCGCCGCTTCCACCGTTATCGCGTTTTGCGGCATCATCAACTTCGTCGGGCTGGTCGCGCCGCACATCATGCGCAGGCTGCTCGGTGCCGATTACCGCTACTTGCTGCCGGCAAGCGCCTTGGCAGGAGCCGGCCTGCTGCTGGCATCCGACATGCTCTGCCATGTTGTCGTGGCGCCGTTGATCTTGCCCATAAGCGCGATAACGTCCTTCGTCGGTGCGCCGATTTTCATCTACCTCCTGTTCAGGGGCGTAAGCCGCTAATGCTGGAGGCGCGCAACATAGCCTTTTCGTTCAAGCGGAGCCAGCCGTTGCTCCGCGACGTGTCGCTTGCCGTAGAGCCGGGAACGTTTACGGCCATACTCGGGCAGAACGGTTGCGGCAAATCGACGCTGCTCTCGATTATGACGGCGGCGCGCACTCCCGAAGCGGGCGAGGTGCTGCTCGACGGGGTCCCTCTTGCGAAAGTTGACCGACGCGAACGCGCACGCAAAGTCGCCTTGGTGTCGCAGCACAGCCATGCCAACCGCCTCACCGTGTTCGACTCGGTCCTTTTGGGCCGCCGTCCGTTCATGGATTCTGCCCCGACGGCAGAAGACCGCGCCATCGTGGCCGAGGTGCTCGACGAGCTTGGGCTGGCTGATTACGCATTGCGCTATCTTGACGAGCTTTCGGGCGGCGAATACCAAATCGTCGTGTTGGCGCGTGCGTTCGTCCAGCAAACCGATACGCTGCTGCTCGACGAGCCCACGAACAACTTGGACCCGTCGAACCAGCAGGAAGTCATGAGGCTCGTGCGCTCTGAAGTCGAGCGGCGGGGCATTGGCGCTGTTGCCGTGATGCACGACATGAACCTTGCTCTGCGCCATTGCGATCGCTTCCTGTTCCTGAAAGACGGGGTCGTCGACGCGTTCGGCGGTGCGGAAATCGTCACGCCCGGGCAAATCCAACGCGTATACGGGATGGAGGCCGATGTCATCGAGCATGCGGGGTGCAAGCTGGTCGTACCGATGTAGGGAAACGCGAGCATCTTGCCCAGATGAACGCATTCGCCATGTACGAAACGGAGAGCGCATGAACAAGGTTGCAAACTACTTCGACGAACGCGCCGACTCTTGGCTCGATATGGAACGGCACACGAAAAGCCCCGTGCAGGCGGCGGTGGCCATCATGGCGGGCGTGGGCGCAGGGTCCCGCGTGCTCGATTTGGGTTGCGGCCTGGGCGTCATGGTTCCGGTTTACCGCCAGCTGGGCGCAGCGCGCGTAGTGGGCGTCGACGTGTCCGAAAAGATGATCGATCTCGCGCGAGAGCGCTGGGCTGGCGAAGGAAATTGCAGGTTCGTTGCCGCAGATGCCGCCATGCTCGACATAGGCGAACTGTTTGACGCCGTGGTCATATACAACGCGTATCCGCATTTCATGGACCGGCCCGCCCTCGTCAAGACATGCCACCGCCTCCTTTGCGACAACGGCCGCTTCGTCGTGGCACACGGCACCGGCAAGGACGAGATCAACTCGCACCACCAAGCCGTCGCCGCGGGCGTGAGCCTGGGGTTGAAGCCGGCAAGCGAGGAAGCGCATGCGTGGCAAGAGCAGTTCGAAATCGACGCCATCGTGGACACTCCCGGATTCTACGCGTTCGCCGGCAGAAAGCGCACTGCCGGCGAACCCCGCTAAAAGGAAACGCGCAGCACGACGACAAGGGAAGAATTATAAGGTCAGACGCGAAAAACGTGCTAAAGTAACGATTCGGATCGTCGCCGGCGCTTTAGTTGTTTCGGCCAAAGCGCACGCATTCCAATCGACGGTCGCGCGCAGATGCGCTGGCTGAAAGCAAGGTTGAATCGTGATTGAAGCACGCAACATCGTAAAGAATTATTCCAAGGAGGGGGACGCGGCGCTTTCCGGCGTTTCGGCAGCGTTCGGCGGCAAAGGCCTCGTCGCGGTTTGCGGGCCAGCTGCCTGCGGGAAAACCACGCTGCTTAACATCTTGGGAGGGATAGAGCTGCCCGATTCCGGCGAGCTGCTCGTCGACGGCAAGCCGACAAGCGCGTATAGCGAGGGTAGCTGGAACGAATATCGCAATGCGCGCGTCGGGTTCGTGTTTCAAGACCCGGTACTCGTGGGGCATCGCACTGCGCTCGAAAACGTCGAGCTGGCGCTGACGATAGAAGGCGTCGGGCGGGGCGATCGCCACGACCGGGCGCTCGAAGCGCTTAGTGCCCTGGGGATAGAAAACTGCGCATCGAAAAAGCCCGAGGCCCTTTCAGGCGCCCAGCAGCGCCTCGTGGCGATTGCCCGCGCCCTGGTGAAAGAACCCGACATCCTGCTTGCCGACGAACCGACATGCGGGCTCGACAAGAACGCCGCCGAAACGGTGATGGGCGCCCTGGAACATGCCGCCCAAGACCGACTCGTCATCATGGCCACGAGCGACGCGGAGCTGGCAGCACGCCACGCGAGCCGCGTCATACACCTCGCAAACGGCAAGGTTGCCAACGAAGTTGCAGGCGCAAGCGGCGATGCAGCGCAGGTTGCTGGAGGCTTCGTGCAGCTTCCAGTTGGATCAGCCGCCGATTCCGGCCCAAGCGCGAAACCTCGCCGGAGCATGCCTTTTTTCGCTGCGGTGTCGTACTCGATTCGCAATATGTCCGCCAAAAAGGGACGGGCGATCCTCACGGCCATCGCGTCGGCCATAAGCATGATAGGCATCGCGGCCATCGTGGCGCTCGGCAGCGGGGCGAATAATTTCATCGCCAATTTGGAGGAAGCCTCGATTGCCACCGACCCTATCGTTATCGGGAAATCCGGCCTCGACCTTACGGGGTTGCTCGACAGCGAGAACATGAAGAAAATCGGCGACAAGATAAACGCCGAGGAGGGAGCCTCGGCGTCTTCGGGCTCTGCGAAGATAAGCTCTGTCGAAAGCTCCATCGAAAACGTGTCGTCGGTGCTCGATGAAATGGTCTCGCACATCAGAGACAACGACCTGGCCGCGTTCAAGCAGTTCGTCGATTCCAACTCGGATGGCATCCTGAATTACGTCGACGCCGTGAAATACGACTACGGCGTTACGCCCCTCGTGTACAACGGGGACACGTCGCACGGTGTCGAGCAGCTGAACCCCTCGTTGCTTACGACCCTGCTTCAGCGCCGAGCCAACTCGACCACCAGCACGCTCAACTCGCTCGGGCGATTCAACGAGATGGTCAACGATCAGGGCATCCTGGAAGCGCAGATGGATGTCATGTACGGCTCGTGGCCCAAAAACTACGACGAATGCGTAATCGTGCTCGACGAACAGGGCGGGCTCAGCGACCTCACGTTGTATCACATGGGAATCTACGACCACGAGGCGGTCGACAACGCGATGAACGCAGCGCTGAACGGAGAGAGCGCCGAGTTCCCCAAGCCGCCTTCCGAACTTTCATACGAGCAGCTCATGAACGCGAATTTCGTAGTTCTGCCCCGCGTGAGCCTGTACCAGAAAAACGAGGCACGGGGAACGTGGGCCGACAAGTCGCTAGACGACGGCTACGTGGCCGGAAAAATCGCGCAAGACGGTATAAAGCTGAAGGTGAGCGGCATCGTGAAGCCGAAGCCCGACGCGCTTTCCCCGCTCATGTCCGAGGGAGTTGCGTATACGCCCGAGCTTACCGATCGGCTCATTCAGATATCCGCCGAAAGCGAAATCACCAAGCAGCAAATGGCGAACCCGACCGTCGACGTGTTCACGAACAAGAGCTTCGAGGACCTGAAGGAACATCCATCGGGTAACCTCGACCTGGACAACATCGTCACCATTAACGAGCAGGCGCTCGGGCGCTTGCTCGGCATGTTCGGCGGCGACGGCGAAGGCGAAGGCGAAAACGAAGGCGAATCCGGCAACGGAGAAGCCGATGTGCTCGGAGTCGACCTCGACCAAATCGACTGGTCGCAATTCGAGATTGACGAACGCGACATACTCGACGCCATGAACACCCAGAAAATCTTCGACGCGATAGCGCTCGCATCGCTGCTCGACCCCGAGGTGTCAGGCTTGCAGCTGACCGCCGAACAGCAAGCCGAGGTAAGCGCGCTCACCGGAAGCATGGTCGCCGACTTCACCTCTTACGCGGTTGGCGAAGGCGCAACGGCCGAAGACCTGCATGATCCGAAGACGGTCGACCTTTACTGGAAAGAGTACCTGAAGACCGACAGGGGAAAGCAGCGGATGACCGAGCTCGACCTTCTGGTGGGCCAGGGCTACGGCGATGTCGTGCGAGGGCAGCTCGAAGCGTATTTGACGACCGTTTATGCCGAAGTCCTGATCGAAGAAGCCGCCGCCGACATCATCGACCAGGCTTTGGATGACATAGGCAAGGAAATCGAAGCGGAGCTCGAGCGCCAGCTTCCGGCCATAGTGGAAGAGCTGGGCGCAGAGCTCGAAACGGTCATTATCAACACGATCGACCAAGTCCTCATCGTGGTGGAACAGGGAGTCACCGAGATCGCGAACACGGTCTCGACGGAAGCTCCCAGGATAGTTCAGATCAACTTGAACGAGGAGGACCTCGTCGCATACATGAACAACCTTGCCGACGGGGCGGAAATAGGCTACGACAACAACATGGCCAAGCTCGGCTACACCGACAAGAGCCGTCCGCTTTCGATGAGCATCTACCCGAAAGACCTCGTCGCCAAGCAGAAGGTGGTCGGCATCATCACAGGCTACAACGACCGTATGGAAAGAGCGGGCATGCGTGACCGCACCATCATATACAACAACACCTCGGGCGATACGTCTCAGGCCCTGTCGTCCGTTGTGGACGTCGTGGGCTTGGTGCTGCTTGCCCTCATAGGCGTTTCGCTTGTTGTCGGCGCCATCATGCTGGTGATCATCACGTGCACGGGCGTTGCCGAACGACGCCGGGAAATGGGGCTTTTGCGTGCCCTCGGAGCGTCTCGGGGCAACCTCATGGCCATGTTCAACGTGGAAACGCTTGTGGAAGGCTTGCTGGCAGGCGTAATAGCAGTGGGCGTGGTTCTGGCGGTATCGGCAGGCGTGAACAGCATGACGGCTGCAGGCACCGGCGGAGTGGACCTTATGGTGCTGCCTCCCCAGGCGGCCATCGGGCTCATCGCGCTCTCGGGCGCGCTGCCGCTGATTGCCGGCCTGATACCGTCTCTCATCATGTCGTGGAAACGCCCCGCCCGATCCTTGCGGCGCTAGGTAAGTACTGGTTTATGCTGCATCATCCCGAGAGCCAACCCTTCCATGCCATTCTGAGGACGATACCCGAAAAGCCTCACCCGGCTTCGGGCGTCGGAGGCTCTTCTCAAACGCCCAGAATGGCAACGTGACGCCATGATTGCAGGATGCTTTTGAAGCTGGAGGCGGAAAGACGTGCATCGTATCGTGACGAGCCAACATCGCCTGTCGCACGTTTATAATCTTGCACGCTAAAATCCATCGCATTAACGAGACGGCTGGAAAACGGAGAGGGGATCCTCATGCTCGAAAAAACCGACCTCAGGACGAAGAAGATGTCGAAGGCAGAGTACAAGCCCGCTCATGACGAGCTAATCGAAAAGCTCGTCGTGCTGCAGCAGCAAGCGCGGTCCGCGGGCGTGGGGATGATCGTGCTCGTAGAGGGCTGGAGCGGCGCCGGCAAGGGCAGCCGCATATCCGAGCTCGTGTACGAGCTTGACGCACGCGCCACGAAAGTGCATGTAACCGAAGACGTCAATCCGAGGGCGGTACGCAAGTTCCCCGGCGCCAAGTGGGGCGTGACGGGCAACGACCCCCTGATGAAGCAGTTCTGGCAAGCGTTGGGAGAGCGCGGCGAGATAACGTTTTACGATCGCGGCTGGTACACTGCGGCAGTCGAGCAAGCGCTGTTCGGGCTGACGGGCGCCGACCCCAAAGAGCTGAAGAGGATCGCCAAGAAGCTGAAGAAGCTGCCTGACGGCGAGCGCGGGGCCGCAATCGCGCGCAACGCGGTTGCCCAAGACGCCGTGGAAGCCTACCGCGATATCGCTTGTCGCTTCGAGCAAATGCTCGTTGACGACGGCTACGTCGTCGTGAAGCTTTTCGTGCACGTCTCCAAGAAGGCGCAGAAGAAGCGCCTCGAGGCCCTTCGCAAGAATCCCGATACCGCCTGGCGCGTGAGCAAGAACAAGCTCGCGCTGACGAAGTATTACGATGACGCTTACGGAATCTACGACCGCCTCCTGGAAGGATCGGATTTCGCCCAGGCTCCCTGGGCTGTCGTGAACGGCGAAGACCGCCGCGCTGCGAACATCCAGATAGCGCAAGCTCTCGTCAACGCGCTCGAGCACGCGCTGGCCACCGGCCCCGACGCCGCCGCCGAGAAGGCCAAGGCCAAGGCCGCCGAGAACTCCGCCGCGCAAGCGGACGCCACGGAGGGCGGCGCCGAGGATAAACAGCACGGCGACGCGGAAGAGCTGACCCGGGCCTACGAGGAAGAAGCCGCCGCTCAAAGCTCGCTCGCGCCGCGCGGATCCGACTACATGATAATGGCAGGCTATCCGCAAATCGACCATTCGAAGCCCAAGCCGCGCATCGACGACCCGGAAGAGTACCACGCCAAGCTCAAGAAAGAACAGGAGCGCTTCCGCAAGCTGCAAGAGGAGATGTATCTCAAGGGCGTGCCGCTCATGATCATGTACGAAGGCTGGGACGCGGCAGGCAAGGGCGGCAACATCAAGCGCATCGCCCAGGCCATCGACGCGCGCGCATACCAGATATTCCCCTCGCCCGCTCCCTCGAAGACAGAGCTCGCACATCCGCACCTGTGGCGCTACTGGACGCGATTGCCCCAGGCAGGCAAGGTGGGCATCTACGACCGCAGCTGGTATGGACGCGTGCTCGTCGAGCGCGTCGAGGGCTTCGCCACGCCCGAGCAGTGGGGCAGGGCCTACGATGAAATCAACGCGTTCGAACACCAGCTCGTGCAATGGGGCGCCGTGCTGCTGAAGTTCTGGGTTGACATCACGCCCGACGAGCAGCTCGCACGCTTCGAGGCGCGCGCGGCCGATCCCGCCAAGACCTGGAAACTCACCGACGAGGATTGGCGCAACCGAGAGAAATACCCGCTGTACAAGGCGGCTGTCGACGACATGTTCCGCCTGACGTCCACCGAGTTCGCGCCTTGGACCGTGCTGGAAAGCGACAGCAAGTACTACGCCCGCATCCAGGCGCTGCGAGCCATCAACGAGGCGCTCGAGGCGCGTCTGCACAGGTGATGCAACCAGGGGGCGCGGCCGGCGCCCCCTTCTTCCAGGAAGGGTCCCCCATGGCCGACACCGTTAAAGCAAGCGCGAACTTGACCGATACGAATAGCGCCGAAGCCCGGGCCCGGCGCAGGCGCGAGAAGCAGGCAAACCTGTCGGCGTCCGAGAAGCTGAAAAGCAACGCCACCGTAGTCGTGGCGGTCATCGCGGGCGTCATCACCTCGCTCGTGAAGTTCGTCGCAGCCTCCATCACGGGGTCTGCAACTACGTGATCGACGCATGGGCGTCGGTCATCATCGGCGCCATCATGGCCGCGATAGCCGTAATCCTGCTGAAGGAGACGCGCAGCCTGATCATCGGCGAGGGCATGAACGTGGACGAGGTGAAAGAGGTCATCTTCCTCGTCGAGAGCGACCCGGCCGTCATCAAATGCGGGCGCGTCCTGTCGCTGTACCTGGGTCCCCTGGCGCATCCGACGCCGGCGAGGGGGCGCAAGCAGCTGCCCCACCTCGCAAGAAGCTGTTCAGCGAAATTCCCGACATCGTCGGCGATTGCGTCGTGCTCAACCGCGTCGTCGACACCGACGCCGACGCGCTGCGCGACCTGATAGAGAACCCGCTCGTGCAGCGCTACCTGCCCGCCTACCTGTTCGAGAAGCGCGCGGGCGACGCACGCGATACCATCTCGCTGCTTTACGGCGACCTGTTCCAGAACAAGGAATCGCTCATCCTCGCCATCCGCGACAAGGGAACGGGCGAGCTTGCGGGCCTGGCCGAATTCTACGGGCTGCGCGACGAGCTGCACAAGGTAAGCGTGGGCTACCGGCTGCGCGAACGCTTCTGGGGACGGGGACTGGCCACCGAGGCGGTGCGGTGCATGGTGGGATACCTGTACGGCAAGACCGACATCGAGATAATCACGGCATCCACCATGGTGGAAAACGAAGCATCGGCGCGCGTGCTCGAGAAAGCCGGTTTCATCCGCACCGCGCACGGCGTCGAGGAGGACTGGGGCTTTGCAGAGCCCACCCTCGTGGACAAGTGGTTCTGCTGAGACGGGCGACTGGTCGTTCGCAGATAACGACTGCAACACGCAAGTCGCCCGCATCCTTGACGGCAGAAACCACGGCAAGCCCTCCCGTTATGGTTTCTCGGCCTTTTTGAAGAAATGGATGAGCTTTTTTGCGGGCAGATGCGTATAAAGATGTGAAGGCGTGCGCATGCCCGGAGGGCCAACGTGCGCTGAAGGGGCAAGCGTAA
>CADAKR010000016.1 GCA_902788545.1 uncultured Coriobacteriaceae bacterium | reverse complement strand
GATGTCGCTGAGGCGGGTGTACAGGTGCGCGATGCGCTCTTCGACGTAAGGCGCGAGCAGGCAGAAATCGTCTTGGCCCATGTAGGCGGCGACACCTCCCGACGCCTTCTCGGCCTTGGAAAGCTCTTGGCCAAACAGCGAAAGCAGCTTGTCGCCGGTGTCGCGGCCGTACCAGTCGTTGAACAGCCTGAAATGGTCGATGTCGATGGCGATCATGCACCATTGCGGCCCTCTGACCTCTTTGAACAGGTCCTCGCCCTTGTCGATGAAGGGCATGCCCCAAAAGAGCCCCGTCTTGCCTTCGCGGTTGGGGTGGAGTGCGGGCGTCTCGCCTGAACCGGGCTCGAGGCGGTCCTTTTGCATTTGGATATCGAAGAGGTAGTAGCGCACGGTGCCGACGGGCAAACCGTGCTGGGCGCCGTCGACGAGGCACATCTCGACCCATCGCCAAGCTCCGCTGGCGGTCTTGAAGCGCATCTGGTTTACCAGGACGCCCGCGGCGCCGGTGACGTTGGGCCCGTTGAGGCGGTCGAGCATCGTGTCGGGGTTCATGAAGCGCTTGTATGCTTCGAGGTCGTCGGGGTGGATGAGGTTCTCTATGACGAAGTGGTACAGTTTGGAATAAGAGCCTTCCACCGGCGCATGCGCGTACTTGTCGTCGACGTGGTTGATGATGCGATAGTGGTCGGCGGGAATGTCGAGTTCGAGGAGCTCGTCGAATGCGGACATGTCAAGCCATTCGATGACGGGTATCTTTCCGCTGATCGCGGAGAAAACATCAAGCAACCCAGATCTCATCGCGTCTCCCTGAGCGAAGAAGGCGGTCGACATTTTAGGCGTTTGGCGTGGGGTTACGCGCCCGCTGACTGCTTCTTGGGCGACAGATAAATTGCCAGTCGTCCAAAATTGCAGTTCACGTGCTGAATTCTAGCATAACTGTCAGGGTATGGATAGCATTTCAAGTACAATGCCCCCATGCAAGATTCCAGGGGCAAAGGACTGTTGGTCGCGCTCGCATGCTATGCGATCTGGGGTCTGCTGCCCATTTTCTGGAAGCTCCTGTCCGCCGTTCCCAGCTCGCTCGTGCAGGTGCAACGCATGATTTGGTGCTTCGTCTGCGTCGTCGCGTTTTGCGCCATCGCGAAGCGCGAGTTCCGCAACCTGTTCCGCGACAAGCGCGCTGTGCGCACGTTCTTGCTGTCGGGGGCGCTGTGCACCGTCAACTGGACCACATACGTCATCACGGTGAATTCCGGCAACGTCGTCGAGACGGCCATCGGCTATTACATGAACCCGCTATTGAGCATCTTGTTGGGGCTGGTCATGTTCAAGGAGCGGTTGTCGCCGGCGCAGATCGCCGCAACGGCGCTCGCAGCTGCGGGCGTCGCGTTTTTCACGTTCAGCTACGGACAGGTTCCCATCATGGCGCTCATCTTGGCTGTTTCGTTCGCGGCGTACGGGGCCGTGAAGAAGCGGGGCGGCTACCCGTCGGTTCCGGGCATGGCGGTCGAATCCACGTTCACAGGCGCGGCTGGCTTCGCAGCGCTGGCCGTTGGCAGCTTCATTCCCGGGCTGTGGGAAACCCTCACGCCCGTGAGCGCCGTCTCGTCGATGGCGTGGACCGAGGGCGGCATGGTGCTGATGCTTCTGTTTGCCCTGAGCGGCTTCTTCACATGGCTGCCCTTGCAGCTGTTCTCTGAGGCGGCCAACCGCATCCCCCTGGCTTGGCTGGGGTTTTGCCAGTACCTTTCGCCCACGCTCGCCCTGCTCGTGGGCGTGTTTCTGTTCGGCGAGCCCTTCACGTTCGCGCACGGCGTGCTGTTCGGCTGCCTGTGGGCGGGCATCGCCCTGATAGCGATCGAAGCCGCCGTTCGCGCCCGCAAGCCCCGCGCCTGACGCAAAACTGGACGTCCACCTCTGAGGCAAGCGTCCAAAAAGCCAGCTGTTGGCCATGCCGCCTTTTGCGGCTCCCATCATGGCCATCGCCCTTTTTAACAATACCGAAACCAAGTTGCGCGAACCCGCGGGTAGGATGATTGCCATTCTGGAGCTGTGTGGCGGCTTCCAGGTGTTTGGCAAGTTCACTGGTGTGAAAGCAAAGGAGCAAGGCATGTCTTACGTAGACGACGTCATCGCCGACGTCAAGGAGAAGAACGCGAACGAGCCCGAGTTCATCCAGGCTGTCACCGAAGTGCTCGAATCGCTGCGCGTTGTGGTCGACAACGACCCGATTTACCGCGATCAGGCCATCCTCGAGCGCATGGTCGAACCCGAGCGTGTCATCCAGTTCCGCGTGCCGTGGACCGACGACGAGGGCAAGATCCACGTGAACCGCGGCTTTCGCGTGCAGTTCAACAGCGCCATCGGCCCCTACAAGGGCGGCCTGCGCTTCAATCCCACCGTCTACCTGGGCATGCTGAAGTTCCTGGGCTTCGAGCAGGTTTTCAAGAACAGCCTGACCACGCTTCCGATGGGCGGCGGCAAGGGCGGTTCGGACTTCGATCCGAAGGGCAAGTCGAACAACGAGATCATGCGCTTCTGCCAGTCGTTCATGACCGAGCTGTTCCGCCACATCGGCCCCGACACCGATGTGCCTGCCGGCGACTTGGGCGTGGGCGGCCGCGAGGTTGCTTACATGTTCGGCCAGTACAAGCGCCTGGCCAACGAGTGGACGGGCACGCTGACGGGCAAGGGCCTGTCGTTCGGTGGCTCGCTCGCCCGCACCGAGGCCACGGGCTACGGCCTGGTCTACTACGTTGAGGAGTACCTGAAGTGCCATGGCGACTCTTTCGAGGGCAAGACCGTCGTCGTGCACGGTTCCGGCAACGTCGCCATCTACGCTATCCAGAAAGCCGAGCAGCTCGGCGCCAAGGTCGTTGCCTGCTCCGACACGAAGGGCTGGGTCTATGACGCCGAGGGCATCAGCGTCGAGGCGCTCGAGGGCATTTACGCCGCCAAGAGGAGCGGCCATGACAAGGGCGTCAGCCTGGCCATGTACACCGACTACCGTCCGAACGCCGAGTACCACGCCGAGGACGGTCGCGGTGTTTGGGGCGTGAAGTGCGACATCGCGCTTCCGTGCGCACGCGAGAACACGCTTTTGATCGAAGACGCCGAGAAGCTCGTCGCCAACGGCTGCAAGATCGTGGGCGAGGGCGCCAACATGCCGACCACGCTCGAGGCGACCGCCTACCTGCAGGAGCACGGCGTGGCGTTCTTCCCCGGCAAGGCCGCCAACGCCGGCGGCGTGGCCACGTCCGGCTTGGAGATGTCGCAGAACGCCGAGCACCTTTCCTGGACGTTCGATGAGGTCGACGCCAAGCTGAAGGGCATCATGGTGAGCATCTACCATGCATGCGACGACGCCGCCAAGGAATACGGTCTGGAAGGCAACTATGTGGCCGGCGCCAACATCGCCGGCTTCAAGAAGGTCGCCGACGCCATGATCGCGCAGGGCGTGGTGTAAAAAAAGCTGCAACACAGCAGATAGCTTAGGCAAACGGCGTCCGTTTCCGGGCGCCGTTTTCTTGTACTATGTAACCATCATCGTCGAGAGAAAGGTGGCGCCAATGTTCTTCAGCAAGGAAGCATGCGATGTGTGCGGCAAGGAGATCAGGATGGGCAAGCGCAAGCTCGAAGATGGCATGATCTGCAAGGAGTGCGCCAGCCATCTTTCGCCGTTCTTCAGCGAACGTCGGCAATCGACGCTGGCCGAGATCCAAGACCAGCTTGCTTACCGCGAGGCCAACAAAGAAGCCGTGGCGGCTTTCAACGTGACGCGCACGCTCGGCACGGGCATGAAGGTGCTGCTCGACGAGGACGCGCGCAAGTTCATGGTCACGTCGTCGAGCAGGATCGCCGAGGCGAACCCTGACGTCATGGACTATTCGCAGGTCACGGGCTGCGATATTAGGGTCGACGAGAACAAGACCGAGATCAAGAAGGAAAACGAGGACGGCACGAAGTCGAGTTACAACCCGCCCCGTTACGACATCGATTACGAGATCTGGGTCACCATACACGTGAATTCGCCGTACTTCAACGAGATCGAGTTCAAGACGCATAGCGGCGACATCGACCAGCAGGGCTCTGCCGAGTACAACTCCGCCGAGCAGATCGCGCAGGACATCCGCGCCGCGCTGACCGAAGTTCGTCAGACGGTTCGCGACGAGGCCACGGCGGCGAGCGCCCCCAAGACGGCTGTCACCTGCCCGCACTGCAACGCATCGACCATTCCCGACGCCAGCGGCCGTTGCGAGTACTGCGGCGGCGCCATCGGGTAGCCGGTAAAGGCTAGTGGCGCTTTGCAAGAGGACAACCAGGCTGACTTCAGCGTGGTAAAGCGCTGGATACGGTACAATGTGGCCAGACTGTTCCATCGGTGGAAGGACGGATCATGAGCAGGAAAATCGGAATCATAGCCGCCCTGTGCTGCGTGTTCGTGTTGTGCTTCGCGCTCGTCGGCTGCGGCGGCGTCGACAAGAGCAAGTACACGGGCGATTGGAAGCTCGTTTACGGAAGCGATGAGAACCTCGATGCCGACTCGATCAAGCTCATGGAATCGCTCGGCCTGTCGGTTACCCTGACCCTCAACGAGGACGGATCGGGTTCGCTCGACCTGTTCGGCGAGAAGATGGACGCCAAGTGGGAAGCCACGAGCAACACCGAGGGCAAGATCACGCTCAACGGCAGCGACGCCAAGATGAAGCTGACCGAAAGCGACTTGACCATCGAGGACAGCACTGGGGCGTCGATGACGTTCAAACGACCATCATAGCCACCGCATCAAACCGCACGTCCCAGGGCCGCGCTTCGTCGCGGCCCTCGTTTTGCCCTAGGCCGTAAGCCCCACCCGCCCGCGAGGGAAAGACGGGCCAGGAGGGGGGCATCCCCAAATGGCCCCTTCCCCCTGGTTTGCCTCTTGTTGTTTCCGTTTTATCGATGCGACGTTTTCGAGCTGCCACTAGGTGGGATGCATTCGCTGATACCATAAAAGTTCACGCAAGCGAAAGGCAGCGATGGCAAACGCGTTCAACAAGGAAATCGTGAGGTCGATTACGCAATCGGCCGGGCGTTTCGCTGCCATCGCCATCATCTCGCTGCTCGGCGCCGGGTTCTATGCGGGCCTGCGCATGGCCGCGCCCGACATGCGCATCGCAGGCGACGACTTCTTCGACGGCGCCAACCTGTACGACATCAGCGTCATGACCACGTTGGGCCTCGACGACAAGAGCGTAGACCTGCTCGCCGACGTGGAGGGCGTTGGCGCGGTCATGCCGGCATATCGCGTCGACGCCATGATTCTCGTCGGCGAGAACAGTTATGCGGCCAGCGTCGAGTCGCTGCCGGTCAACGCGGCGAAATCAAGCGACACCTCCGATGGCACCAAGGCGCTTTCCACCGACGAGGGCTATCTGAACCGTCCGCTCTTGCTGGAAGGAGCATGGCCGTCTGGCAAGGGCGAATGCGTGGTGGGCGCCGCTGCCGCCGAAGAACTCGGCATCGCCGTCGGCGACACGCTTGCGGTGGAGAAAGCGACCACCGCCCTGGAGGACACGTTCGCGGAAACGGCGTTCACGGTCGTGGGACTCGTGAACTCGCCGGCCTATGCGTCGACGGGGCAACTGGGCGTGACGTCGCTCGGGACGGGCGAAATAGAGCTGTACCTGTATGTTCCCGAAGCTGCGTTCGCCGAGGATCTGCCGTACACGGTCGCTTACCTGACGGTGCCCGACGCGCGGACCCACACGTGGGACAACGCCGCGTACGACCGCGCGATTGACGTCGTGCAGCAACGCGTCGACGACATCGCCGCAAAGGTGGGCCTGACTCGCTACAATGACGTGCGCAACAAGGCCCAGCGCGAGCTGGATGACGCCCGCGCCGATTACGAGAAGGAACGCGCCGATGCCGAAGCGAAGCTTGCGGATGCGGCCAGACAGCTTTCCGACGCGCAAGCGGAGCTCAACGCTGCCTCGGCGAAGATGTCCAGTGGCAAGGCCGACCTCGACGTTGTGAAGAAGCAGCTCGACGAGAGCGAGGCGAAGCTGCAAGCGGGCGAGGCGCAGTACGCCGCCGGCAAGGCGCAGTACGAAGCGCAGCTGGCAGAATACGAGAAGCAGGCTGCCGGCCTGGACGACCTGAAAGCGCAACGCGACCAGCTGGCCGCAGGCGTCGAGCAGGCGAAGGCGGGCGTGGCCCAACTCGAGCAGGCCATCGAACAGGCGCAAGCTGCGGGCGCGCCGGAAGAGCAGATAGCCGAGCTGAAAAAGGAACTCGATGAGGCCCAAGCGAACCTCATCGCGTTAGAGGGGCAGCTTTTCCAGCTGAACGAGGGCATTGCGGCCATCGAGGAGGCCCCGGCGCAGCTGGCGGAAGGCAAGGCGAAACTCGATGCTTCGCGCGCCGAGCTCGACAAGGGATGGGCGCAGTTCAACCAGGGCAAGGGGCAGTACGAAAGCGGCTTGGCCGAATACGAGAGCGGCCTTTCCGAGTATTACGCGGGCGAGGCGTCGTATGTGTCGGGCGTGGCCGAGTACGATGCGAACAAGGCCGAGGCCTACGCGAAGTTCGCCGACGCCGAAGCCGAATTGGCCGACGCGCAGGCCGACATCGACGACATCGAGCGGCCCGACGTGTACGTGATGAACCGCTCGAAGAACTACGGCGCGGCGCAGTTGTCCTCCGACGCCGAGGGCATTGCGCAAATCGCCGCGTTCCTGCCGTTCATGTTCTTCCTCGTGGCGGCGCTCGTGTCGCTGACCAGCATGACGCGCATGGTCGACGAGGAGCGCATGATCATCGGCACGCACAAGGCGCTCGGCTACGCGCGCGGGCGCATCACCGCGAAGTACCTCATCTACGCCGTGCTGGCAAGCGGTGTTGGCAGCATCGCCGGCGTGCTGTTGTTCGGCCAGTTGCTGCCGTGGATCATCATGACGGCGTACCAGATCACCTATGCCGTGCCGACTGTGCCCACGCCCATCGACTTGGGCGTCGCCGCGCGCGCCGTCGGGCTTTCCGTCGGCGTGACGGCGATTGCCACTTGGGCTGCGGTGGCGGCGAGCCTGCGCGAGAAGCCGGCCGCGCTCATGCTGCCGCGTGTTCCCAAGGCCGGCAAGCGCATCTTCCTCGAGCACATCAAGCCGCTCTGGTCGCGCTTGTCGTTTTCGCATAAGGTGACGGCGCGCAACTTGCTGCGCTACAAGCGGCGCTTCTTCATGGCGGTCATCGGCATTGCCGGATGCACGGCGCTGCTCATGGTCGGCTTCGGCCTGCGCGATGCCATCGGCGGCGTGGTGTGGAACCAATACGGCCAGCTCGTGAACTACGACGCCGCCGTGCGCGTGGACGACGATGCTTCCGACGCGGACCGCAAGAGCGCCGATGACGTGCTGGGATCTGCTGCCGTGGAATCGCATCTGGACGTGAAGAACTTCAGCATGGTCGCCGCAGGGCCCGATGGCGACATGCGCATCGAGATCGTCGTGCCCGAAGACGCCGCTGCGCTGCCCGATTTCGTGACGCTGCGCAGCCGCGTGGGCAAGACCCCGATTGCCCTTGAAGACGAGGGAATCGTGCTGACCGAGAAGGCCGCCGACAAACTGGGGGTTGGCGTCGGCGACAAGGTGGTGCTTTACGACGAGAACGACATCGGAGACGCCACGGGCGACGGGCGCACCTTCATCGTGGGCGGCATCACCGAGAACTACCTCGGGCATTACGCTTACATGCTGCCGAGCGCCTACCGCGCCGCTTTCGGCGAGGAGCCGGTCAGCGATTTGGTTTTCGTGAAGCTCGCCACCGATGCCGACCAAACGGCGTTCAGCGACGCGCTGCTTTCCATCGACGGCGTGAACACCGTCAGCTTCGTCAGCGAGAAGGTGAAAACCTACCAGGACATGCTCGACCTCATGGGGACGATCATCCTCGTGATCATCGTGCTGTCGGCGGCGCTTGCGTTCGTCGTGCTGTACAACCTGACCAACATCAACATCGAGGAGCGCATCCGCGAAATCGCCACGCTGAAGGTGCTCGGTTTCACGAAGCCCGAGGTGCACGCTTATATCTTCCGCGAGATCATCGTCATGGCCATCATCGGCGCGCTTATCGGCTGCGTGCTCGGCGTGCCGCTGACAGGCTATATCGCCCAGGCCGCCGAAACCCCGCAGATGATGTTCGGACGTGACATCGCGCCGGCCAGCTATGTGCTTTCGTTCGTCATCACCATGGCGTTTGCCGCCATCGTCGCCTTCACGATGCGCCGCAAGCTCGCCCGCGTGAACATGGTGGAATCGCTCAAGTCGGTGGAATAGCCCGAACGTCCTGCGCGGAGAATGCGGTTATTTCTCCTCGTCAGAGACGATTTCCTTGAGGGAGGCAGCGACGCCTGCGAGGCCCTGCATGTCGGAGGGGATGATCAGCTTCGTGGATTGGCCGTTCGCGACTTGCTTGAGCGCCTCGAACGACTGCAGCGTCAGCACGGCCGAATCGGCACCGGCCTCGCGGACCATGCGGATGCCGTCGGCGGTTGCCTGCTGCACGTTGCGGATGGCCTCGGCCTCGCCTTCTGCCTCGCGGATCTGGCGCTCCTGCTCGGCTTCGGCGGCCAGGATGACGGTCTGCTTATGCGCCTCGGCTTCGAGGATGCGGGCCTGCTTGTCGCCTTCGGCCACGGTGATGGCGCTTTGCTTGGTGCCCTCGGCCAGAAGCACGGCCTCGCGTTTCTCGCGCTCTGCCTTCATCTGCTTTTCCATGGCCTCGCGGATGGCGGCGGGCGGCGTGATGTTCTTCACCTCGACGCGGTTCACCTTGATGCCCCACGCGTCGGTGGCCTCGTCCAGGATGGCGCGCATCTGGGCGTTGATCGTGTCGCGGCTGACCAGCGTGGTGTCGAGGTCCAAATCGCCGATGATGTTGCGCAGCGTGGTGGCGGTCAGGTTCTCGATGGCCATGATGGGGTTTTCCACGCCGTAGCAGTACAGGCGCGGGTCCATGACCTTGTAGAAGATGACCGAGTCGATGGACATCGTGACGTTGTCCTTCGTGATGACCGGCTGGGGCGGGAAGTCGGCGACTTGCTCTTTGAGCGAGACCCGGGCGCGCACGCGGTCGATGAGCGGCAGCTTGAAATGCAGGCCGTTGCCCCAGGTGGTGAGGTACGACCCGAGGCGTTCGATGACCATGGTCTCGGCTTGCGGGACGATCCTGATGCACGAGATGCAGATTGCCACCACGAGGACGACTACGACGATGAGGATGATCGACATGTTAGATCCTTTCCACGACGAGCTTGATGCTGCGCTGTTCCACAACGCGCACTTGCGTACCTGATTCGATGGGGGCGCCGTCGGCCGAAAGAGCCGCCCAGGTCATGTGATCGGGCGTTTCGACGCGGCCTGTCAGCGCGTCGTTGTCGATGCGCTCGACGACGACGGCGTTTTGGCCGATCGGCGTGGGCTCGTGCAGCTCGCCCATCCTGCGATGCTTGATGATGAGCGGTCGCAGCAACGCCAAGCAGGCGATTGACACGACCAGGAACACGATGATCTGCACCGTCAGGTCGGCGCCGACAAAGCCGGCGACGAACGCCGCCAGTCCGCCGACGACGAACCAGATGGTTATCAGGCCCATCGAGGCGATTTCCACGACGGCCATGACCGCCGCGATCGCCAACCACCAATACGGGCTCATGCGCACTCCTTTCTTCGATTTCGAGTATAGCAGCCCAAGCCGCTTTGGCGGCGATTTCCGCCATATCGCATGGGGGCTAGAACAGCGAGAGCTGGTCGGGTTGCGGGGGTGCCTCGAGGTGTTCGGGTGCCGCGTGCAGTTGGAAGGCGGAGCGGTCGGCGAGCGCGGGCCATTCGGGGGAAAGCCACGTGCCCACTTCCTCGAAGCGCAGCAGAAGCGGCATGCGGTTGTGGATGGGCGCCACCCAGCGGTTCGGCTCGCAGGTGACGACCGAGCAGCGCCCGTCGGCTTGCACGCCCGCCATGAGCAGCGGCTCGCCGTCGGGGCCGGCGAACTGGTAAGGGCGTTTCAGGGGGCGGCCCGTGCGGGGGCTGGGCACGGTTTCGGTCGCATGCGGTTCGTAAAACGATGCGGCGGGGATGACGCAGCGGCCGTTTGCGGTAGCGTCGCGCCACATCGGCGAGCCTTCGATCATCGACTCGACACGCGTGTTGAACACCGGGCGGCTGCTCCATTCGGGGTCGAACCCCCACGTGGCCTCTTCGATTTCCAGATTGTCCGACGCGTCGCCATGGCCGAACAGCAAGATGGAGCTGCCCGGCCGGGCCTGGGCACGCGGTTTCCCTTGCGCCTCTTGCGCTGTCTGCGCTGCCTGTGCAGCCTGCGCTGCTTGCGTTGCCTGCCGTTTTTCGGCGCGCCCTTCCACGGCAGCCACGACGGCGGCCACCTCTTCGTATGTCAGGACCTCGAACCTCCCGCACATGGGTTTTTCTCTCCTGTCCCCAAAACCCCAAAAACCCAGGGGCCTTAATCGCGGGTCAGCTTGCGGTGGAGGCGGTGGGGCTTGGCGGCTTCGGGGCCCAAACGGCGGATGCGGTCTTCCTGGTATGCCTCGAAGTTGCCCTCGAACCAGTGCCAGGTGCCGGGGTTCTCGTCGGTGCCCTCCCAGGCCAGGATGTGCGTGGCGACGCGGTCGAGGAAGAAGCGGTCGTGGCTCGTGATGACCGCGCAGCCGGAAAACTCGTTGAGCGCTTCCTCGAGCGAGGCGAGCGTCTCGGTGTCGAGGTCGTTGGTCGGCTCGTCGAGCAGCAAGAGGTTTCCTCCCTGCTTCAGCGTCAGCGCCAGGTTCAGCCGGTTGCGTTCGCCGCCGGAAAGCACGCCGGCCGGCTTTTGCTGGTCGGTTCCCTTGAAGCCGTACGCAGCCACGTATGCGCGGCTCGGCACTTCGGTGCCGGCCACGTTCATGAAGTCGAGGCCGCCGGAGACGACTTCCCACACGCTCTTGTCCGGGTCGATGCCCGCGCGGTTCTGGTCGACGTAGGAAAGCACCGCCGTCTCGCCCAGTTCCAACGTGCCGCTCGTCGGCGTGTCCTCGCCGACGATCATGCGGAACAACGTGGTTTTGCCCACGCCGTTCGGGCCGATCACGCCCACGATGCCGTTGCGCGGCAGCGAGAAGCTGAGGTCGTCGATGAGCACGCGCTCGCCGAACGCCTTGTGCAGGTGGTCTGCTTCGAGCACCTTGTTGCCCAGGCGCGGCCCGGCGGGAATGTGGATCTCGGTGAAGTCGACGTCCTTGCGGGCGGCGGCCTCGGCAGCCATCTGCTCGTAAGCGGCCAGACGCGCCTTGCCCTTGGCCTGGCGGGCCTTCGCGCCGCTGCGCACCCATTCCAGCTCGGCCTTCATCTTCTTGGCGCGCTTCTTGTCCTGCGCACCCTCGAGTTCCAGACGCGCGGCCTTCGTTTCCAGGTATGTGGAGTAGTTGCCCTTGTAGGGATACAGCGTGCCGCGGTCGACCTCGCAGATCCACTCGGCCACGTTGTCCAGGAAGTAGCGGTCGTGCGTGACGGCGAGCACGGCGCCGGGGTAGGTGGAAAGGAACTGCTCGAGCCACAGCACCGATTCGGCGTCCAGGTGGTTGGTCGGCTCGTCGAGCAGCAGCAGGTCGGGTGCCTCGAGCAAAAGGCGGCACAGCGCCACGCGCCTGCGCTCGCCGCCCGAAAGCACGTTGACCGGCGCGTCGGGGTCGGGGCACTGCAGCGCGTCCATGGCCTGCGACAGCTGCGAATCAAGATCCCAGCCGTTCGCGGCGTCGATGGCGTCTTGCAGCTTGCCCATCTCCTCCATGAGCGCGTCGAAGTCGGCGTCGGGCTCGGCCATTTCCGCCGAGATCTCGTTGAAGCGGTTTACCTTGGCGATGACGTCGGCGAAGGCGGCCTCGACGTTTTCCTTCACGGTCGCATCTTCCATGAGCGGCGGCTCTTGCTGCAAAAGCCCCACGGTGTAACCGGGCGTCAGGCGCGCCTCGCCGTTGCTGACCTCCTCGAGTCCGGCCATGATCTTGAGCAACGTGGATTTGCCCATGCCGTTGGGGCCGACGACGCCGATCTTGGCGCCAGGAAAAAACGCCAGTGTCACATCGTCGAGGATGACCTTGTCGCCGTGCGCCTTGCGGGCCTTTTCCAGAACGTAGATGAACTCAGCCATGTGGAACCTCGCTTCGTCGGGGTTGGTTTGCGTGAGGCTTATTGTACGCGAGGCCGAGTGATACCATAACGGGGTAGCAACCAGAGGGAAAAGAGGTCGGTCATGAGCGGTCGCGGTTCGGATTTCAAGCCGACTCCGCGCAAGCGTCCCAGCGTCGCCGACGGGCGACGGGGGCGAACGGCGGGCCAGCAGGGACGAACGGCGGACCAGGGCGGGCGAACGGCGGACCAGGGCGGGCGAACGGCAGGCCAGAGCTGGCGAGAGGCCGAAAACCGCAGGCGAGCGGAATCCCAGAGCGGGCGAGCGGCTTCTCAGGGCAGGGCAGCGGTGTCGCGCGGTGCCGCTCCGGCCAGGCGCAGCGCTGCCGGCGGGCAAGGAGCCGTTGCGCGCCCCGCCTTCAACAAGTCCTACCTCATC
>CADAKR010000015.1 GCA_902788545.1 uncultured Coriobacteriaceae bacterium | reverse complement strand
GATGGCAATACCGTGCATCTGGATTCAGTGCCCTCCGTGCAGGGTGGCGTATCTTCCACTCAACCCAACCACATCCCGTCTGACCCCGCCGAAGGCACAATATCAGCGGCCGACACGGCGCCCATCCCCGGCGTCCATGTCGCCGACGCGGCAAGCGGGTCCACATTCGCCGAGGCGGCCCTTCCCGTCGAGATGAGGAACCTCGATTCCGCAGGCGTGGGCGAGCAGGACATCTACGAGCAGTTGGGATATGCCCAAGGGGATCCTGCGAAAAGAAGCAAGGCGCCTATCATCATCGGCGTCGTCGTCGCCTTGCTCATCGTGGCGGGCGTGGTCGTGGGCGGTTTCTTGCTCCAGCCGAAGTCCTCGACCGGCAGCAGCTCGAGCGCAGCGACGCAAGCCTCGACCACGAGCGCATCCGCGCAAGCGGCATCGACCACCTCGTCGACCGCATCGAAATCGGCTGCGAGCACGACGACTTCGAGCGCCGCTGCAACGACGAGCTCGTCGACGGACACCCCGGCGCAAAACACGGATACGGGCAACGCGGCTGGCTGGCAAGGCGGCACTTCGCAGAACAACTACGATGGCGGATACGACGACTCCGGCGACTACGGTGGCGGCGGAGAAGCCGGTGGCGACACCGGTGGCGATACTGGCGGCGGCAGTGAAGCCGGTGGTGACACCGGTGGCGGTGATACAGGCGGTGACACTGGCGGCGGAGAGGCCGGCGGCGACACCGGTGGCGACACTGGCGGCGGAGAGGCCGGCGGCGATACCGGCGGTGACACTGGCGGCGACACCGGCGGTGGTGAAACTGGCGGCGGAGAGGCCGGCGGCGGTGACACCAGCGGTGGCGGAGAAGGCGGCGGCACGGAGGGTGGCGGCGAATAGTCGCCTTGCAAGCTCAACCGCTAATCGTCATACTCCTCGCAAAGCGCCTCTTTGAGGCTCGCCCAATCCGTGGCGCCAAGCACCATCTCGAGGATTTCAGCATCACGGCCGCCTTGGTCAGCGGCGGTATGCGCCAATTCGCGCATGCGTTCGGCAGGAACCGGCTTCCTGGTCGGCGTGCGGCTTGCAACGAGCTTTGCAACCTCGCGCATGTAATCGGGGTCGGTGCCGCAGCAGCCCCCTACCACCGTGGCGCCCGCTTCGATCATGGGCAGGACGGCTGCCGCGTAATCGGCTGGCGGGAGCGCATACGAGGTCACGCCGTCCACCACTTCGGGCAGGCCGGCGTTGGCCTGCACGATCACCGGACACGAGGCGACTTCGAGCATCTCTTCCACAACCGGCCGCAAATCGGCGGGACCGGCCGAGCAGTTCACGCCCAGGGCATCCACGCCAAGCGCAGCCAGCACGAGCGCCGCATCGCGCGGTCCCGTTCCCAAGAACGTGCGACCCGACGCCGTGAACGTCATCGTGGCGAACACGGGAAGGCTGCACGACGCCTTCACGGCGAGGACCGCCGCCGTCATCTCCAGGACATCGGCCATGGTCTCGATGATCACCAGGTCGGCTGAGGCTTTCTCGGCTGCAACCGCCTGCTCGGCGAACAGGTCGAACGCCTCCGAGAACTCCAAGTCTCCCATCGGCGACATGAGCTCGCCAGTCGGTCCGATATCGGCCGCCACATACGCTGCGCCCGACTCGCGCGCACAGCGCACGGCGGCCTCGAACACCTCTTCGACCGACGCGGCGCCGCCAAGTTTCAGGCGATTCGCGCCGAACGTGTTGGTGGTGGCAGCTTGGCTTCCCGCTTCGACATAGGCGCGGTGGATGGCGGTGATCGAGTTCGGATCGGTCAGGCACAGCAGCTCGGGCAATTCGCCCGCCGCCAAGCCGCTCCGTTGCAACATGGTGCCCATGGCCCCGTCGAACACGAGATACGCCTCGCCTGCAAGCACGTTTTCGAGATGGGCCATGTTCTTTCCTTCCCCTCCTGAAAAGAAGGGCGGCCAAAAGCCGCCCCTCGTTCCCAATGCGTTGAACAACCGTGTCGGAAGCCGTTACTCTTCCTCGAGAGCCGCGGCGATCTCGTCGGTGATGTCCATCGTGTGATAGACGTTTTGCAGATCCTCGAGTTCCTCCAGGCGGTCGATCAAGCGCATGACCTTCTTCGCGTCGGCGGCCGTCACCTCGGCCGGGTTCGAGGCGATCATCGTCAGCTCGGCGCCCTTCGTCTCGACGCCGGCTTCCTCGATGGCCTTCTTCACGGCCATGAGGTCGGTCGGGCCGGTGTAGACGATCCACTCGTCATCGGCGTCCTCGTAGTCGTCGGCGCCAACTTCGAGCAACAGCATCTCGAACTCGTCGGCATCGCCGGCAGCGCCATTCGGGCGGTCGGCGACCTTCTTGCCGTCGCCTTCGATGATCTTCGGAATCATGATCTGGCCCTTGCGGTCGAACTGGAACGCAACCGCGCCAGTCGTGGCCAAGTTGCCACCGTGATGATTGAAGGCGGCGCGCACGTCGGCAGCAGTGCGGTTGCGGTTGTCGGTCAGCGCCTCGCAGAACACGCCGATGCCAGCCGGGCCGTAGCCCTCGTAGGTGACCGTCTCGTAGTTCGCGGCATCCTTGCCCGAGCCGAACGCCTTGTCGATGGCCGTCTTGATCTTGTCCTTGGGCAGCGAATAGCCCTTGGCCTTTTCGATGGCCGCCGCAAGCGACGCGTTGTTCTCGGGATTCGGGTCGCCGCCTTCCTTGGCCGCAACGGTGATGTTACGCGAAAGCTTGGAGAACAGCGCCGAGCGCTTCGAGTCCTGCGCAGCTTTGCGATGCTTCGTGGTCGCCCACTTTGAATGTCCAGACATGCCCTGACCTTTCCTATCTCTTAATGACAGCGGGAAATTGTAGCATATGCTCGTTACTTCTTGGTTATGTACACGTAGATGACGCGGACGGTGTCGGACAGGTTGCCCGTGACCACCTGCGTCGTGTAATCGTAAGAAAGAACCGCCGACCACGTGCACGGCATGCCGTTCACGTCGACATCGCCCTCGAACGAGCAGCGCTCGCGCGTGACCGTCGTGCCGTCGGATGCGTAGGTGGAATACGCGCTCTTGTCATCCGGCAGCTTGACCGAACCCGCGGGAATGGTGACACCTATCTTCTCGAAGGTCTTTTCGATGACGTGGTCGTTGTTCACGGCGTCGGCGAAGCTGAGCGACCCGAAGCCGAGCGCTGCTGCCGAGGCAGAGTATCCCACCTGGATGACCTTGCCGTTTTCGTCAAGGCCCAGGTAAACCGTCGGCGCGCCGGTCTTGGAATCGATCGGCTCGTCGTTGAGCGACACGTTGACGCTCGTCTTGATGGGATTGCCCTCTTCCTTGACCTCGCGGGCGGGCAGCGCCATGGCACCGTGGCCGATGGCCTTGACAGCCTCGTCGGTCGTCATGCCGAACAGCGACGTCAGGGCGGGCACATCGGTCAGCTTGGCAGTCGCGTTGTCGGCATCGGTGGCAGCCGAGCTGGCCAGGCTGCTCTCCTTGGGCGCCTCGACCTGCGCCTGCTCGGCCTCGTGGGCCTGATCTTGGCTGCTCTTGAAGATGAAGCCCGAGTAGACGCCCACGCAGATGATGATGATGATGACCAGGATGACGAGCAGGATCAGCACGCGGCGGTTCTTCCGGGCCTTCTGCATGCGGGGCGACATCGACGCGTCGGGGGCGGCATGACGGCCACGACCCGAGCCGCCGCGCGACGCGCTTGCGGCCTTTGCAGCGCTCGCGTCCACCTTGGGCGCCTCTTGCTGCGATGCCTCTTGCCCGTCTTGCGCGTCTTGGCTGGCTTCGGCTTCCCCGGCTGCTTGCGCAGGCTCATCGGCGCCGGCGTCGGCAGGCGCATCTTCAGCTGCGGGCTCGGCGTTCGCCTCGCTTTGATATGACTCCCAATCGAAGTCTTTCCATTTCGAGGATTCGTCCCAGGACTTCTCGTCCTCCTCGATGGTGATGGGAGCGAACGCGCCCGTCAGCCCGATGGCATCATCCCCCTCGTCGTATTCGACGGATTGAGGGCCCTTGACAGCTGGAAACGCGCTGGTCAAACCGATGAGATCGTCATCGGAATCATAAATGTAGTCGGAGTCTTGCATTCTGCGGTTGGTCATCGTTTACATCCTCCCCGTTGCTCCACTTATGCTGGAGTCGCGAAAATGACGCGTACGATTTTAGCGCATGAACGCGAAGTAGTAGATTACTGCACCGATAATGCAGATGATGGCCGCTATGATGACGATTCGCTGCGCGAGCGGCATGGATTGCCCCTGCAAGTCCTCGAGCGTCGTCTCGTGATAATCGTCTTTCGGCTTGGGCTTGGGCTTGGGTTTGGGTTCGGGTTCGGCCTTGGGCTGGACCGCCGCATCGGAAACCGGCTCGCCTGCGGGCTCGGGCGCAACAGCTTCCTTGGCCGGCGCTTCGCCTTCGGGCTGCGTGGGCGCCGGCGCTGCCGCCTCGCTTGCGCCGGCCACGATGACGACGTCCTCGTCATCGGCAGCCGTAACCGTAATGTGCTTGAAGCCTTCGCTTTCCGCCATCGTCGACCTCCGGGCCCGTGTTAAAGTGGCATGAACCACAACGATTATACGATTGAAAGGCACCTCATGGAACTTGCCATCGGAACAACCCTGCACGGGTTCACCATCGAAACGTGCGAGGATCTGCCGGAAATCGAGGGCCGCGCTTATGTCGGCAAGCATGATGCTTCGGGCGCGCGCTTGCTGTATTTGGCCAACGACGACAACAACAAGTCCTTCGCCATCGGCTTTCGCACCCCGCCGCAGGACAACACGGGCGTGTTTCACATCCTCGAGCACTCGGTGCTGTGCGGATCGCGACGTTTTCCCGTCAAGGAGCCGTTCGTCGACCTGCTGAAAAGCAGCATGCAGACGTTCCTGAACGCCATGACGTTTTCCGACAAGACGCTCTATCCCGTCGCATCGACCAACGAGCAGGACCTGTTCAACCTCATGGACGTCTACCTCGACGCCGTTTTCCACCCGAACATCTACGTGAAGCGCCAGATATTCGAGCAAGAAGGCTGGCACTACGAGCTGCGCGCGCTCGACGGATCTGGCGCCGATGCGGCCACGCTTGACGCCGAGGAGACGGCGCTCGTGCACAACGGGGTCGTGTTCAACGAGATGAAGGGCGCCCTTTCCGACGCCAACTCGGTGCTTTACGACGAGCTGCAAAACGCGCTGCTGCCGGGAACGTGCTACGCCTTCGAATCGGGCGGCAAGCCACAGGCGATTCCCACGCTGACATACGAGCAGTTCCTCGACGAGCATCGGCGCCACTACCGCACCGACAACAGCTACATCATCCTGTACGGCAACATGGACGCAGAGCGCACGCTCGCGTTCATCGATGAACGGTACCTGACGCCAGTGGCCGCCGAGCAACGCGAAGCAGACGAGCAGCGCGTTGCCGCCGGTGCCGAGCCGCTCAGGCCCCGCCCCATCACAACGGCCGATGCCAGCGTGCCGGGCGAGACCGTCCTGACGATGCCCCAGCTTTGCGAACGCTGCGGCGGATCGAGCTCCGACACGGTGACGGTGCGTGTTCCCGCCAATTCCAAGGCCGCCGTCCAGGCGGGAGGCAAGCCATCCATGCCCTACATCCGCAAGACGATGGACACCGCCCCCGAAAACGCCTGCGCCGCATGTGGCTTCGTCGTCGGCGACAAGCCGAGTCGGACGCGTGCCATGGCCATCGAAATCCTGCTTGACGCGCTGTTCGGCAGCAACGAGGCCCCACTGACGCGCGCCCTGCTCGATGCGGACATCGCGCACGACGTGAGCGCGTTCCTTTCCGACGCCGTTCGCCAGCCGTTTGCCGTCGTGCAGGTGAACATGCCCGTCGACGACGGTGGGCAGCGCCTGGCCAGCGTGCTCGAGGAAAAGGTGCGCGCCCTGCTCGATGCGGGACTCGACAAGGGACTGGTGGAAGCCGCGCTCTCGCATACCGAGTTCCTGCTGCGCGAGCACGACATGGGTTACGCCGACGGCGTCATCTACGCGATGACCGCGCTCACCAGCTGGCTGTACGACGATGATGCACCGCTGGACTACCTGCGCTACGAGCAGACGTTCGCCGAGCTGCGCCGCGCCCTCGAGGGCGACTACTACGAGCGCCTGTGCGCCGAGCTGTTCCTCGAAAACGGGCACGCCGCCACGGTCGAAATCGTGCCGACGCCCGGCGAATCCGACGACGACACTCCCGCGCGCTTGGCCGCCATGAACCGCGCGCTTGCGCCCGAGGAACGCAAGCGCATCGTGGACGAGGAGGCTTTGCTGCGCGAGCTGCAGGAAGCGCCCGACACGCCCGAGGCCGTCGCCACGCTGCCGCGCCTTTCCGTTTCCGACATCGACGAGGCGCCCGCCGAGGCGCCCTATCATCTCGACGAGGACACGCCCCTGCCCTGCCTGCGCCACGACGTGCCCACGCGCGGCATCGCCTACACGTACCGGTACTTCGACATGGACGGGTTGACATTCGAGGATTTGCCATACGTGTCGATGCTCGCGCTCGTGCTGGGCAAGCTGGGAACCGCGCATCACACCGCCGCCGAGTTGGACACGCTCGTCCAGGGGAAGCTGGGCAACCTTGCGTTCTTCACCTCGGTGTTCGACGACATAACCGATCCTGCCGCCGTCCGTCCCATGTTCACCGTGAGCGCATCGGCCCTCTCCGAGAACGCCTCCTGGACTGCCGAGCTGCCGCGCGAGGTTCTGCTCGAAACCGATTTCACCGACACGGCCCGCATACTCGATCTGCTGAAGCAGCAAAAGATCGCCATGGAGCAGGGATTCGCGAACTCCGGTCATTCGTGCGCAGTGACGCGGATGCGCTCGTATTGCGTGCCCGCCGGCGTCGTGCGCGAGCAGCTGGCAAACGTCGAATTCTATCGCTTCATGTGCGAGCTCATCGAACGGTTCGAGGAGCGCGCAACCGAGCTTGTCGCACGCCTCGAGGATGTTGCGCGCCGCCTGTTCTGCGACGATGGCTGTGTGGTCAGTTTCGCCGGAAGCGATGCCGATCTCGACGCCTTCTGGGCTGCGCAGCCCTCATGTGGACGCGTCCGCGCCGAAACCGGCTTGCTCAGGATTCCCGACCCCGTCGTGAAGCGCGAGGCGTTCATCGTGCCAAGCGACGTGTGCTTTGCCGCACTCGGGTGGGACCATCGCCTGCTCGGCGCAACCCACTCGGGAACCTGGGCCGTCGCCTCGCGGGCGCTTTCGCTCGACTACCTGTGGAACGAGGTGCGCGTGAAGGGAGGCGCTTACGGCGTCGGGTTCAAGGAGCTGCTCGGGGGCGATATCCGCTTCCACTCGTACCGCGACCCGCATCTCGACGAGACGATCGCCTGCTTCGAGCGGGCAAGCGAGTGGCTTTCCGCGTTCGATCCCTCGCCCGAGGAAATGGAAGGTTTCATCGTGGCGTCGGTAGCCACGTACGACGCGCCTTTGAAGCCGCGCACGCTCGTCCGCCGACAAGCAAACGACTTCTTCACGCACCGCACCCCCGAAGGCCGCATCTTAAACCGCCGTCAGGTCATCGAAACCGACGTGCAAGCCGTGCGTGCTTTGGCGGAAACCGTGAAGCGCGCCGTGGAACCCCATGCCATGTGCGTGTTCGGCAACCGCGAGATTCTGGAAGGCTCGCGCGCCGACTGGGAGATCATCCCGCTTGTCGGGTAAAACCGGACACTCTGCTTCGAGCCGGACGTCCGGCTCGAAGCAAAACGTCCGATTGCCGTTAACGAGAAAGGCCCGCCTGGCATGCATTGCCAGGCGGGCCTCGTACGTTTGAGAAAACCGCTTAGGCTGCTTCGCCTTCGCCTTCACCTTCGGCGGCGGGCTGCTCTTCGGTTGCGGGAGCCGCTTCAGCGGAAGCGTCCGCCGAGGCCGCCGACGCAGAAGCGGAAGCCGCTGCCGCAGATGCGGAAGCATCCGCAGACGCGGAGGCGCCGCTACCCGAATTCGACGCGCTCGAGCCGGACTTCACGACCGTGACGCTGGACAAATCGATCGGGGAGCCGAGCCACTTCGACTCGATGATATCCATGACGCCGCCGCTCACGAGCTTGTCAACCGCGCTCGTGATGGCGCTCTGCAGCTCGGTGTTCTTGTCGGCGACCGCCACGCAGTAACCGCTCGGGTCCTGCAGCAGCGCGATGATCTTGTCGCCGTAGTTGTTGGAATACGACACGTACGAGCCGATGACCGCATCGGCGGCAACGTAGCGCGCACTGCCCTTCGCGAGCGCCTCGAACGCCGACTTCAGGTCGTTCTGCACGACGAGGGAATCGTCGCCGTACAGGTTCGTGACGCGCCACGAGCTCTTCGAAGACGCCTGGGCGGCGATCTTGGGCTTGGAGTCGGTCGTGGGGACGGCGCTTTCAGCAGCAGTGCCGAACAGGGCGACGCCCGACTGGAGGTACGACTTCGACTTCCAGTAGCCGGCGCTGTCGTCGGAGGCGTCGACGCCCAGGGCGATGTCGACGCGGCCTTCGCTCAGGGCCGTTTCAGGGTCGGTTCCCACGTCGACGATCTCGACCTTGCAACCGAGCTGGTCGGCGAGGTACGCGGCAACGTCGACGTCGATGCCGACGATGCGCGAGGAAGACGATGTCTGACCGGCGAGCGGTGCCGACGACGCGTTCACGCCAACGCGCAGCGTGCCTGGATTGCCCAACGCCGTGGATGAGACCGTCTGGCTTTTGCCCTCCGGTTTGTACTCTTTCGATTGGCAGCCCACCAGGGCCACGCTCAGGCAAGCGACGAGCGCGAAAACGAGCACGCCGACCTTCCAACGTTTCATCCAGTTCCTCCGTTCCCTACGCTGCCCCGCAGCGCTTCCTTCCCGGTTGACGGCCGCTGGCCGTCTTAGCGTTTCTTCCGGCTGACCTAGTTTTCGACCCCACACCCGCGCATCGGGGCTGAGCTGTTCACCTTCACCCTCTCGCCCGCCGCGACGACATGCCGCGTGTTAACGGGCGATGCGACTTACATCTAGAACGCGCCGTGCTCGCCAGATGGTCGCCCACCTGGTTTACGTGGATCCTTTCGACCGCATCTGCCATGGACTAGGAGCTTTAAGCCCCGCAACTACAGACCCGAAAGAAACGCATAGATTATAGCCCATAAAAAAGCGGCGCACCTGTTGGCGCGCCGCTTTGTGGAGCGTGTATGACGGCCTCGACCCTAGCCCAGAGCGGTGAAGCTGAGCATCAGCCCGCCGATGGAGTTGCAGCCATCCTGCTCGAAACCGTACTCGCCGAAGGTGAACTCGGCCAGGAAGGGCACGCCGTCGGCTTCCTTGATGAACGAGTCGGCCACTTCGCCGATGCGGTCGGCGATGGCGGCACGGCGGCCCCGCAGTGGACGAAGAAGTAGGCGGCAGGTTTGGCGCCCGCTTTCTCCTTCAGCTCGCCAGCGGTCTTGGAGACCGAGTCCACGAGGCAATCGACGTCGCCTTCCATCAGGATGACGGCTGTCTTCTCGGCGACCTTGGCGCCCACGGCGATGGAGTGGTCGTCATTGCCGTTCATCGGATGGCGGATGGCGATGAGGTCGCCCATGCGGTCCTTCACGCCCAGCGGAGCAACGATCGACTCGACGAGCAGGTCGCCGCCCATCAGCTGGTCGGTGCTCATGCCGCGCCACTCGGCGTACACGTCGAGCGCCGGCTTGCCGCAGATCTCGGCGATGCCGCGGTCGCCGTCCATCTTGGTGACGATGCCGAAGTGGTCGGTTTCGGCGTAGGCGCCGGTGAACTTGTTCACCATGGGGGCATCGGTGTAGAAGAACGCCACGACGCAACCATCCTGGAAGGCGTCGACGCCGTTGTACAGCCACCATTTGCCGGCGATCTCGTTGTCGGCAGCCGAGCCGCCGAAGAACGGGACGCGGCCGATGACGTCGGTGACGCCCTTGATGTAGTACTCTTCCTCGGCCGGGGATGCCGCCATGTACCAGTAGTCGGGCGCGCAGTCCTTGCCAGCAGCCGCCATGGCAGCCTTCGCCAGCTTCTTGCCGATGTTGCGAGGGCACTCATCGGTGTCGCGCGAGGCGCCGGCCGTGCCGACGACGACATCGTCGCCGCCGAGCGCCAGGATGCCCACGAACGGCTTGTCGCCGCCGACGTAGCCTTCTGGCGTGATGATGCCCGTGAACGACGTGTTGCCCAGAACGGGGACGCCGGGCAGCTCTGCTGCGATGGCAGCTAGCAGCTCCTTGGTATCGTAGTCGCAGCTGCCATAGGTCATGGCGACTTTAGCACCTTCGATGCCCGCCTTGATCTTGCCGGCGACTTCCTTGCCAGCGTCGGCGGCTGCTGCGGCGGTGGATGTAGCGACGAAACCCTTCATGCGAAACTTCCTTCCTACGAAACCTAACCACGACAACGTTCGCAGGCGGAAGCCTTCAGGCACCCGCCTGTTAGAACCTATTCACATTGTAGGACGATTAAGTCGGAATAGATGCGACAAGTTGGCCCAATTTTCAGCAATGGACAGAGGAGCCCCGGCCTATCGCAGCGGGGCGCCGCTCAAATCCATCGCAGGCGCCTGATTCAACCGGATGCGATGGCGGGTCAGGTGTTTGACCCCGCCATCGCACCGTTGCCACGTTAGATGTCCCTTGCCATGAGGTCTTCGTAGGTTTCGCGACGGGTGACCACGCGGGCCTGGCCATCGCGCACGAAGACGATGGCGGGGCGCGGCTGGCCGTTGTACGTGCTGCTCATGGTGTAGCAGTACGCGCCCGTGGCGAACACGCAAACGATGTCGTCCAACTCGGCGGTCTGCAACGAGCCGTCGAGCACCACGGCATCGCCCGACTCGCAGTGCTTGCCGCACAGCGTGACGATCTCGGTGCGAGGCTGGTCGGCCTTGTTCGCGATGGTCGCCTCGTAGTCGGCGTGGTAGAGCGCCGTGCGGATGTTGTCGGACATGCCACCGTCGATAGCCACGTACTTGCGGATGTTCGGCAGCGTCTTCATCACGCCCACGGTGTAAAGCGTGACGCCGGCGTTGGCCACGAGGCTGCGACCCGGCTCGACGAGCAGGCGCGGCAGCGGCAGCCCGTATTCGAGCGTCGCCTCCATGACCGCGTTGGCCGTGCACTCGGCGAACTCGCGGATGGAAGAGGGTTTATCGTCGGCCAGGTAGGCGATGCCCAAACCGCCGCCCAGGTCGAGTTCTTCCACGTAGAGCCCATATTCGTCGCGGGCACGCGCCATGAACTTGGCCATGACTTGCACGGCTTCGACGAACGAATGCAGGGCGAAGATCTGCGAGCCGATGTGGCAATGAAAACCGACCAGGTCGACATTGGGCGTGCCGAGCACATCGCCAATGCATTTGAACGCGAAATCGTCGAGCATCGTGAACCCGAACTTGGAATCTTCGCAACCGGTCTTGATGTATTCGTGGGTGTCGGCCTCGACGCCCGGCGTGATGCGCATGAGCACCTTCTGGGTGACCCCCAGCTCGCCGGCGATGCGCGACACGCGTGCAAGCTCGAGCCGCGTGTCCAGCACGATGCGGCCCACGCCGGCGGAAATGGCCTCGCGCAGTTCCTTCTCGGTCTTGAAGTTGCCGTGCATGAACACGCGCTCCATCGGGAAGCCGACCGCGCGGGCGCAGGCCAGCTCGCCGCCGCCCGACACGTCTAGGCACATGCCCTCCTCGTTGGCGATGCGCAGCACTTCCTTGTTCAAAAACGCCTTGCTGGCGTAGAGGACGTCGGTGTTCGGGTAGTTTTCACGGAACGATTCGCGGTACTGCTCCATGCGGTCGCGCAAGTCGGCCTCGTCGAACACGTACAGCGCCGTGCCCTGCTCGTGCGCCAACTCGACCATGTCGACACCGCCGATGAACAGGTGGCCGTCACGCACCTCGGCCGTCTTGGGCAGCACAGGGCCCAACTCCATGGTGGTGCGGCCATCCGCGAGTTTCGTCAAATCAGATTTGGGCAGTGACATGCGGGCTTCCTTTCCCGTAATGCAATGTAATTAGCCCATGATAACAAAAGGGCCAACTATGCCTTCGGGCAATTGCCGATGTGGCCTCAGATTTAACGTTGCTGCCCTGCAAGCGCCTTGTCCGTCTGCCCCCGATCGCTAATGACGCGGGGACATCCACTGCCCCAGCTCGTCCCTGAGGGCCATGCGCTCGACAGTTGCCCCCAAAAATTGCGGGTACAGGCGCTTTTTCAAACGCGCTGCGGCCTCTTTCGCAACCACCTCGAAACGGGCCAGGTCTAATTCCTGCGAGCTCGTGACGGTTATGACGCGCCAGCCCATGTGCTCGATGCCGAGCTCTCGGCCCACATCGCTTTTCATCTGCGCCGCTCCGACGTGCACATCGCCATGGTATTCGATGTCTAGTGTCGCCTTTTTCCAGCACAGGTCTCCCCAGCATCAAAATCGCCCCGACGTTCCGCGCGGCCTGCTGAGCAAGGATTTCGTTGCCGACGGCGAAGGGCAATCGAGCGTGAACCGCGTGGCGCTTACCAGCATGCTCACGAACGTGGTGGCGCGCCCGAATTTCATCTCGTACGAGCTGAAGAGCGACGGCCAACTTACCTTCGAGGCCATGCAGCATATGAGCGACCTGCCATTGTTCGCCTGGACGCTGAAAAGCCAAGAGGAGCTCGACAAAGCCAAAGCCGAGGGGTTCGACGGATTCATCTTCGACAGCTTCGAAGCGAAGCTGTAAAAAATTACCGGTAAAGGGCGCCGAGGGCTTTAGCCTGCGCCTTCAGGATTTTGCGCAGCTTCTTCGGTTTGAGGACCTCGACGCGGTCGAAATGATGAAGGGCCCACTGGCAGATGGCTTCCGAGTCTGCGCGGAATTTCACCTCGTACATGCCCTTGCCGACCTGCTTGGCCGATGCATCGGCGAATCGGTCGGTCACCATATCGGGTGATGCCGTGCGAACCTTCACGTCGATCGCAAAGCCGGTGACTTCCTCTGCTGGCAACTGCTCGGATTGCGGCTGCTCCTCGCGCGAAGCCGCTTCGAAGATGTTCCGGCCTTGCGGCCCAGACAGCTGCACGAGCTTGTCAACGAGCTCGCCGGCAGCTGCATCGTCCCGCACGCGCGCGATGCAGCCGGCAAGCAGGCGCGCCTGCTC
>CADAKR010000014.1 GCA_902788545.1 uncultured Coriobacteriaceae bacterium | reverse complement strand
TACGACGCTTGACGAAAGCAAGGCGCATATAAAACTTTTGAATGAGATGTTCCGTTCCGGAAAAAAACAAATGGGAGGTTAAGGGGTTATGTGTCCCGGTGTAACGTTTTTAGGTATTACGTATTATTATTGGGGGTATATTCTTGCCTTTGCCGCGTGTTTTGCGTTTAACCTTTTGTGGTATCGCAAAAAATACGGGTTCCGTCTGCTTCCCGCCGCGCTGATGACGGCGCTGATCATTCCGTTCGGCTATGGATTGATCATTCTGCTTTCCCTTGTGCACCACGGAGGAATCAACTGGGTGCGCGCGGTCCTGTTTATTCCGCTTGCGGTGTATCTGATCTGTCTGATCCTGCGCACCAACTACGCCCGCACCTTTGATTTCCTGACGCCCATCGCCTGTATCAACCACGGTGTTTCGCATTACTTCTGTGTGTTTCAGGGCTGCTGTTACGGTTATGCGGCGTCCGGTACGTTTTCCGTTTGGAATCAGGATCAGAACGCGCGTCTGTTTCCCATCCAGTTGGTGGAAGCAACGTCGATTCTGCTGGTGGGGCTTGCGATCGTCCTGTACTCCCGACATAAGCGTTACGATACGCACGGGATCTGCTATTTTATTCATATGATGGCGTTCGGCGCGACACGCTTTGTCTACGAATTCTTCCGGGACGATACGCCTGTGCGCTGGCAGCTCTCTCAGTTCCAGTATTACTGCATCGCGGAATTCCTGATCGGTTGCGCGTAGCAGCTGGTCGGATCCGTACACCCACACGCGAACCGAGCCAACGGCCTGGTCGTTCGCGATGATCGGCGCATGGGCAATGTTCGATGAGCCTTGCTGCGGTGCGATCGAAGGTGTCGCGATGCCATCGGCGCCACCCACTTGAGTCGACGAGTCGAACTTCGCCTCGTTGTTGGCGTCGACGACCTGGATGCCAACGCCATGCCACATCGTCACCGCATTTGCAGCCGGCTGCAGCGTTTTCTCGTTGAACTTGCCTTCCCGTTCGTATAGGTCGGCAATCTGGTCGGCCGTCGTCTCGGCCACGGTGAGCATGTTGTCCTGCGTGTATTCGTGGAAGTGCTGTTCCCACACGATAGAGACGACGGCGATGGCCACGAGGGCTGTCATGGCCGCGATGAGCGAAAACGACAGCGTGACGCGCGTCGTGTACGAGAGGCTTGACCAAAAGCGCCGCCTGACGCGCGGTGCGGCCTCGTCTTCCTCGATGTCGTCATCGAAGCCGTCCGCCGTCACATCGGACGGCGGAACAGCGGTGGTGTCTTTGATTTCCTCGGCCATGGCCTAAACGGGTTAAGCCTACTGGACGCCGGACTTCGTGGGGTCCTCGAAGCGGTAGCCCACGCCGTGAACCGTATGCAGCCACTTGGGGTTGCGCGGGTTGTCGCCGATCTTGGCGCGCAGGTTCTTCACATGGCTGTCGATGGTGCGCTCGTAGCCCTCGAAATCGTAGCCGAGCACCTTTTCGACCAGCTCCATGCGCGAGTACACGCGGCCGGGATAACGCGAAAGGGTGGTGAGCAGCTTGAATTCGGAAGCTGTCAGGTCGACCTCCTTGCCGGACACGAGCACCTTGTGGCCCGACACGTCGATGGTCAAATCGCCGAATTCCAGCACTTCGCGCTGGGGTTCGGAATCGGCGTGCACGCGGCGCAGCAGGGCGCGGACGCGCGCCACCAGCTCGCGTGGGCTGAACGGCTTGATGAGGTAGTCGTCGGCGCCGAGCTCGAGGCCGATGATGCGGTCCTCGACCTCGCCCTTGGCCGTCAGCATGATGATGGGCACATCGGAGTTGTCGCGGATGGCGCGGCAAACGCGCTCGCCCGGCACGCGGGGGAGCATGAGGTCCAAGATGATGAGGTCGAAGTGGTGCTTGGCGAACTCATCGAGGGCGTCCTGGCCATCGCCGATGGCGGTCACCCAGTAGTTTTCACGTTCAAGGTAGGCGGTCACGGCATCGCGGATGGCCTTTTCGTCCTCGACCAACATGATGCGGCGCGTTTCGTTACCCATATCGTCTCCTATCTGGCAGGATTCAAGTTCAATCATTGTATCGCCCGCGCAAAGGCCGTGGGCATATACGCCATAAATTATAGCGTTTCGTGACCAAGGGGTTATCTTTCGCAGCCGTCTTGCGAATCGGAGCATATGTAAACTGCACATCTAACGGGTATACTTCGATGCCATGACCGATGATAAGACATACGAAGGCAACCGCCAGCTCGTCATGTCGCGGCGCGCATTCCTGTATGGAACTGCGGCGGCTGGCGCGACGGCTGCGCTTGCCTTGGGGCTGACCGGGTGCGATGCCCTCACGGGCGGCGAGGAGATCTCGTACCTGAAGGTGCCCGAGTCATCGCTCGTGACGCTCAACGACTTCGAGGCGCTCGACAGCCCCGCGCAAAGCATTCACCTGGTCAACACGTTCGAGGTGCCGTACGGAACGCTCATCTGGGCGAACGATGACGAAGTCGCCGCATGCCTGCTTCCCACCTCGACGGGATCCCCGCTCACGAAGGTGGGCTTGCTGTTCCTCGGCAACGGCACGCTTGCGACGGTGCTCGAGCGCGCCGTCGGGGCAGTCGAGCACTTCGAGATATACGACGTTCGCGCCACGATGGAAGGCGTCGTGTGGACCGAGGCGAACGTGTTGCAAGGCATCTGGCGCGTGTACACGGCCAAGATTGCCGGCGGTGCCATCGAAGGCGAGCCGCAGCTCATGGAGGAAGGCGACGCGACGTACGAAACGCCGATGCTCGCCGTCACCGCGAAGCGGGCCTACTGGCAAGTGGTTCCCAAAGCACCCAACGACGCCGGGCTGACATCGAGGCTCATGGCGGCTTCGTTCGGACGCGGAGGCGCCACGTGCGTGTACGAGAACGCCCGCCGCATCGGCACGCCCCCGTATTCGTCGCCCGAATCGGTGACCATCGCGCCGCGCCTCGATGCGTCCACGACGTATTACCAGCTCACGAACATCGACGGCACGTCAGACGCGGTGGTCGACACCCTCACGCTGCCAGGCGGCATGACCCCGCTCGAGACGGGTTATGGGAAAACCGGCTTCATGTTCTCGTTTGCCAACATCTACGACTACGGCGAGGGCATTTCGAACCTCGGCACGTATGCGCCCGTCCGCATGCCCTCAAGCGGCGATTACAGCAGCGCGCAATGGTTCGGCTTCGCGCGCACGCCCACTGCCGCGCCCGCATGGTGCGGGAACCTGCTCATCGTGAAATCGAGCTACTCGGTGTGCGGCATTGATCTGGACAAGTCCACTTACTTCGCGATCGACGTGGACAACGGTGCCGACGATTACGGTGAGTACCTTGCCTCGTCGGGCATGCACGACACCTTCGTCACCTATGCCAACATCGACCATCGTCCCATCGGCTCGGCCGCCATCCACGCCTGTCGTGTGAAGGTATGGGCTCTTGGTCCAGGAGCCGTCGCCGCTGAAGGCCAGGGCGAGGGCGAAGAAGAGTGGGTCGAAGAATAGCCCTGCTAACCCCGCTCCCAAACCGGACGTTTTGCTTCGAGCTAAACGCCGGATCAATGACAGAGCCCCCGAGCCTGCCCCATCTGCGTAGTCTGGTTAGCGTGCGTTCGTGCAAATGGGACAAGCTCGGAGGTTCTGAGAAAAGGCGGGCGACGGGTGCTGCGTTGTTAAACTCGTGTCTTCCCGTCGCGTATGGAAGGTCGGACGGTATGCGGCTGTTCCGACCTGAAGAAGGTGCCTGAGGGTTTGCGGCGGAGGCTGAGGAAGCCGCTTTCGTCGGAAAGGTAGGGGCAGAAGGGCTCCGTTCGCAAGTTGGTCTTGCCAGCGAACACACGCTTCTGCGTCGAGAACATGGTCGTTCCTTCCTAGTCCGACTTCGCCACGTCCGGCGCTGCGTCAAGCGCGCCGAGTTTCCCTATACATTCGACTACCTGCTCTCCGAGCGGCGTGACGGTGTATCCGCTGCGCGCCCGGTACTTCTGCACGCACCCCGATGCGACGAGTGCTTGCATGAGGGGATTGAGCTTTCCCTTGCTCACGTGGAAAAGCTGCGCAATCTCCTCCTGGCTTTCGCGCACCCGTTTCCCGTCCAGCGTTTCTGCCTGCAAGCCTTCAAGCAGGCATAACAGCCTGTACGAGTCCGAGGTGAACAGGTTCACCAGACCCCGTTGTGCGTTTAAGTGGTCCATTTAGTCAAAATAATATACTCTATATAAACGAAATTGCAATGAAATAGTTATCAAAAAAATGAACTATATAGAAAATTCAGGTGGTTTTGCACAAGGGTCGATGTGGTCCCAATGTGTGTCCTGAAGATGCCGTGGAGAAAATATCCAAGATGTGAAGGCTTCTGACCTGCGGTTTTGCTTTCCTCGTGCTGATTGCGTGCGTGCCTCGTCGAGCCATCGTGTTCAAAGTGTCGAGTTGTCGGGGTGGGTGCGCACCTCCCGTATGCTCAATGTGCCGATCGGACCGTTTTGCGGAAACGAACTTCAACCGACCCATCCGATCGGCTCGGAGGATTTAACGCTTATGCGAACATGGAGCAAAACCGCACTCGCGATCGCGTTCGTCTTGGCCCTCGTGCCGTCGGCCGCCTTCGCCTCGGACGAGAATTTGCAGCCCGGCTCGACCGATTGGGCTTCGGCTGTGAGCGCAGTCGCCCAGGTTGCCGCTGACGAAAAGGCAACTGCATCGACCCCCAATGTGATCAGCCAGTACATGGCGGATGTTTCGAGCGAAGCCGCCGATGCCATGGCGTCGGCCATCGAGAAAACATCGCCCGCTTACCAGAAGCAGAACAAGATCCTTGCCTACGATCAGGCTGATCTTGCGGCAATCGGATCCCAGGAAGAATCGGGCCACACCATTTGCTGCCCGTCTTATGCGTGCGCTTATGCCGATGCCGTGTTGGACGGCACGGTGCGCGGCCATGACTACTACACGTGTTCGTGCTGTTCGTGGACCGATTGGGGTGGCGGGAACTCGTCGTTCCGCTGCGTGGGTTCCGACGAGCAGCTCCTACGCGAGGCATACGACCAGATTTCGGCCGGCAAGCCGACGGTCATACACGTCGCCTGGAGCGGGGGAGAGCACTGGATCGCGCTAATCGGCTACGAGAACGCTGCCGATCCCGATCACCTGACGCTGTCGAACTTCATCGCGCTCGACCCGTGGGATGGCGCCCAGCTCAACGCCGGCTCGAAGTACGCCCTGTACGGCGACGGTTGCGAGCACATCTCCGAGCGCTAAATAGCCGCCTTTTAGCCAATAGGAGCCAAAAGGGGAGTATCCCCTTTTGGCTCCTATTCCTTGCGGGTGCGGATGGAAATGGGGCGAGGGGCTATTCGCGACCGTTCCAGCAGTAGGTGCAGATCTTCTCGCGATCGATGCCGATGGCTTCCAGCATGCCGTCGAGCGACTGATAGCTGAGCGAGTCGAATCCCATGCTCTCGCAGATTTCCTTCACGAGGCATTTGCCGCGTTCGGAGGACGGGTCGATGTACTCGTCGAGATGCTCGGCGCCCTCTTCGCCTTCAAGCTTGTGCACGACGCGGCGCGCGATGAGGTCCATGATCGACTTGTTGCGCGAGAACGTCAGGTACTTGCAGCCGAACATGATGGGCGGGCATGCCGAGCGCATGTGCACTTCGGCGGCGCCTGACTGGTACAGGAACTCGACGGTGTTTTGCAGTTGCGTGCCGCGAACGATGGAGTCGTCGACGAACAGCAGCTTCTTGCCCTCGATGAGCTCGGGAACGGGCACGAGCTTCATCGTCGCCACGCGGTTGCGCATTTCCTGGTTGGCCGGCATGAACGAGCGCGGCCAGGTGGGCGTGTACTTGATGAACGGGCGGCCGAACGGCATGCCGGATTCCTGCGCGTAGCCGATGGCGTGCGGCGTGCCCGAATCGGGGATGCCGGCTACGTAATCGACCTCGGGCATCACGCCGCGCTCGCGTTCCTCGCGGGCCATTATGGCGCCGTTGCGGTAGCGCATGACCTCGACGTTTTCGCCCTCGTAGTTGGAGTTGGGATAGCCGTAGTACACCCACAGGAACGCGCAGATCTTCATCTGGTCGCCGGCGGGGGAAAGCGTCTCGAAGCCGTCGGCCGTGATGCGCACGATCTCGCCTGGACCAAGCTCGTAGGCGTCGACGTAGCCCAGCTTGTGGTAGGCGAACGATTCGAACGACACGCAATAGCCGTCTTCGTCCTTGCCTATCAGCACCGGCAGGCGGCCCATCTTGTCGCGGGCGGCGTAGATGGCGCCTTCTTCGTCCATGACCAGCAGAGTCAGCGAGCCTTCGACGATTTCGAGCGCGTGCTTGATGCCCGACACGAAATCGGCCTCGTGGTTGATGAGCGCAGCCACGAGCTCGGTCGTGTTCACGTCGCCCGACGACATCGATGTGAACTGGCGTCCCTCGCAGGCGAGGTAGCGGTCGACCAGGTCTTGCTCGTTGTTGATGCAACCGACGGTGGTCAGCGCGAAAACACCGAGGTGCGAGCGCATGAGCAGCGGTTGCGGGTTCGTGTCGGAAATGCAGCCGATGCCCGATTTGCCGTGGAAGCTATCCAGGTCGTTTTCGAACCGCGTGCGGAACGGCGTGTTCTCGATGGAGTGGATTTCGCGTTGGAACCCGCTCTCCTCGTCGAAGAAGATGAGGCCCGCCCGTTTCGTGCCCAGATGGGAGTGATAGTCGACTCCGAAGAACACGTCGTATACCACATCGCGTTTCGAAACTGCGCCGCAAAATCCGCCCATAACGATCCTTCCAGGTCGGCAAACGTCAATTGATGATGGGAAAGTATACACGGCTAACACCGCGCCCCCTGATTGAATTAACCGTACGGCAATCTACGGTCGGCCATGGTCGTCCGCAGTTACAATGTGACGTACAACGTCGGTGTACGTCACATGTTCGGGAAAGGTGGCTGCCATGAATGGGAAGGCTTGCGGCATTCGCCGTGCTGTGCTGGCGTTCATCCTTGGATTGGGGCTGATGGTGCTTGCCGGATGCGCGACCGCGGCGCCGAGTTCTTCTGGCAGCAGTACGCCCGCGTCGGGCTCGTCAGCTGCTTCCAGCGGGGCGTCTTCTGCCTCTTCGGCGGCCTCGAGCGCGTCGGCGCCGAGTGGGGGATCGCAAGTCGAAGGCGTGCTTCCCGAAAGCGCGTGGGGCAACCTGTTCGCCACGGTGGGGGAGAGCGCAGTTGCGTTTGGCCAGCGCGTGCAGGCCGACCTTCCCGTGAAGGCGTATGCATGCTGGCAGGGCGAAGGCGGCGGCGAGCCCATTTGGTATGAGGACCCCGCCGATGTGAAGGCGCTGTTCAACGCGCTTGCGTCGTCGGGCGTGGCTGGCGAGGCGCAGTCCGTGTCGACCGATGACTACACGAGCTTCGGCTTCGAATTCGCAAACGGCGACACATACGGCTTCATGTTCGATTCGATGGCGCTCGAAGTGCAGGAGGGCGGCACGTGGAAGGCCTACGAGCTGGACGCCAGTCCCGCGTTGGCGGCCTACGCGCAAAACGCAAAAGACCACACCATGTCCCAATACCGATAGCAGCTGGACGCCTCGCTCTGAGGCGGACGTCCACCTCAGAGCGAAGCGTCCGGTTTTCGGCGCCGCATGAGGCGGTTATTCGCTGATGGGCGCGCTGAAGCGCTCGAATGCCGTCACCATGGCGGGGTGCTCGATGACGAAATGGATGATCGGCCCCTTGATCTTCGACACAAGCACGTGATGGCCTTCGCAAATCGATATCTGCACATTGCGGAACGGCTGGTTGGCGTCGACGGCGAGCGTGCACGACGGGTGCGCCTCGACAATGCTTTGCAGCGCTTTGAAGTGCTCGGCATACTCCTCGGGGGTATAGACGATGTCTCCTTTGTGGAACATCGCCGACAAATCGAGTGCCGGCGGATGCTCTGCGAACTCGTCGTGCGTCATGCTGCTGACCTCGAAGCGCATGTCATAGGTTGAAACGAGGGTGCGGAAGCGCTCGTTTTCCTGCTGGGCGAATGCCCGAATCGTGTCGCGTTCGGCCTGTTCCACCTCGTTTCGCTCGAGCATGCGCTCGAGCAAGTCGTCTGGGATGCTTCCGATGGGCAGCGTGCTCATGATGACGCGCCGCGCGCCGGGTGTTTTCGCGTCCTCTTCATGGAAGGCGCTCAACTTGTCGGCGTTCGCTGCGGTGATGATGCGCATGAGCGGACGTGCTTTTTCGAGCATTCGCTCGGCTCGCTTGCGGTAGTAAAGCACCTCGTCGCGGTTCTTCGTCAGGACAAAGCGGCCTTCACCCTGGTGCCCGACAATAGCCTCGCCCTGAAGCGCCACCGTGCCAGCGGACCACAAGATGTGGCTGAACACGCCATCGGGGGCCCCTTCGAAGTAATAGGGCGAAATCTGCCCGGTCATGTACATGGGGATCCAGCTTTCCAAACCGAGCATCATCTCGGGAAGCGGACGATTGGTCTCGTGGACCATATGCAGGTGCAAGCCCTTTTTGAGCAGCGCGGCCATGCCGTACATCCACTTCTTGGAAAATTCCTCGTCAGCGGCCATTTCCTCGATCGGCATGTTGCTGTACATGATGACGCTCGCTGTCGATTTCGAGAGCACGGCGAACTTCAGGAAGTCGATTTCGCAGTCCTTCATCTCGCGAATGCCCTCGTACGTCTTCGTGGTGGGTAGTTGGATGGGAGAGGTGGGCACTTTCATTTCGTCGAAATGGACGGCGCGTATGAAGTCATCGAGGTCGAATGCGTCGAACTTCTCGAGGAAACTGCCGATGGGGCTTGTGAGTGGGGAGTGGTTCGTGCCAAGCCAGGTGGCAAGGGCTTGCGCGAGGTCGTCTTCGTTGTCGGATCGAGGCCAGAAATCACCCAGGAGTTCGCGCACGACTTGGGATGCCTCGCCCTGCACGCAGCGGTGAGCGGCGAATTTCGCGATGCCCGTTGTGAAAGCGTGCATGTCGGCGGGACGGCGTTGCCCCGATAGTATGCGCGAAATATAAGACGGGTCGAAGCTGAGCGCACGCGCGAGCTCGTTGTTGTTTGCGGACAGCGCCGAGAGCAGCATCTTCAAATTCTCGAGGAACGTGTCGTAGTCTACGGCGATGCCGCTGATGGTCGATGCCAGGTCGTCATGCACGACCTGCTCGTCGAGGGCGCCATCGGAAAGCGTCGCAAGACCAGCTGCCAGCATGCGCAGCTGCTTGCTATCGGGGTCGGGCGTGCGGTCGCCCGCGCGATACCGGCTAATGGCCGCCGCTGAGATGCTCGATGCATCTGCCAAGTCTTTGGCGGTGCAGCCGATTTCCTCGATGTAGCGATTCAAATGCGTGCTGAAATCCATGACGCTTTCCTTTCCATCGATTTCATTCTGACGTGTGGCCGGCGCGCTTCTATGACAATGAGGCAATTGGCAATGACTAAACGGTAATTGCCCTGGAGCAAGAAGTACACAACTTTACACTTATGGCATCGAGCGGACAAGCGCTTCGGAAAGGAGAGTCATATGAAACAGGCAGGAATCGTGAAACGCGCAGGAGTCGTGTTTGCGTTGGCGTGCGCGTTGGCCGCAATGATGTTCGTGCTTGCAGCATGCGGGTCGTCGTCGAGCAGTTCGTCGGCGGTGAGCGGGGCGTCGGTTTCGGCTGCCTCGTCAGCAAGCGCGTCGGCATCGGCGGCGAGCTCTGCAGCCGCGACCGAGGAAGCCACGGTGACCAAGGAAGCCTCGCTTGAGGAAATCAACATCGGCGAAGGCAAGGAGATTTCCGAGGAAGAAGCCGAAGAGGCGAGCCTTGCCGACGTGGCCGATGAGGCCGATGCAGAGGACAAAGGCACGGCAACCTCGCAGGGCAAGACGTCTTACAAGATGGAGGCCGACTACCTCGACAAATACGGCAACGCTACCGTCTTAGCGTTCACCGAGCTTAATGGTTGGGAGTTCAACTCGATGATTCGCGACCATGGCTACATCATTCTCGACTCGTACGCTTGGACGCGGGGCAACACCGGCTCGCTCGCGTTCCTCGATCAGACCGGCTCCGTGGTCGGGCCCTACACGATGAAGAAGCTCGACAAGGCTGGTGTGGGAAAGAAGCCGGCGTTCATGATGTCGATGGTCGGCGATTACAAGAGCGCGAAAGCCTGCCTCGACGGCATGGCGCCGATGGTTCACGATAAGGCGGCTACCAACAAGACCGACGACTTTGCCGTGGGAATCGTGTACGGCCCGTCGATGAAGAGGGTTGCGGTCATGGTGGAGAAGAACAAGCAGGGCGGTTTCAACGTCTACGCATTCAGCGATGAATACCTTGCCACTGGTGCGGTGGCCAAGAAAGTCGGCGGCAACTTCACCGACATCAACGGCTTCTGGACTTTCTTCACCGGTGCGAAGTAAGCAATTAGTTTGGGAAATGCGACAGTGGGGTTAGGCCCCGGTGCCGCATCAGGTCGGACGTTTTGCTCGAAGCAAAACGTCCGATTTTTTACGAGAGGGACTGCAGCGTGTCGGCGGCGATTTGCATGGCGGCTGGTGTGGCGCTGTCGTCCGCGTAATACGAGGCGGTCCACACGAAGAAGTAGCCGCCGACATCTTCAGCGTAGTTCAGAGCCGTCATTGCTTTGCCCCCGCTGCTCGTGTAGGAATATTCGAAGCCCTTCAGCTGACGATTCGTCAGTTTTATGGTGTTGAACGAGGGCTCGGCGATCATGGTGTCCTTGTACTTGTCCGAAATGTTCTTCGCCGTGTTCTCAAGCAGGTCGTCGACCGACCGGCCCGTGCTGTTCTTCATGATCGTCAGCTTGAAGAAGGGGGCTTGGCCCTGCTTGCCGCCTGTGTAGACGTTCGCGCCCAAGCCGTCAGCCTCGGCGATGTAGGACTTGTCGACCTTGAACGTGTATCCGGCTTCTTTGTTCGTGAAGTCGACGAGCGAGCCGTTGCCCGCCGACGGGGAAGAACCCGTCGATACGGACGACCCTGGCGAAGTTGTGCCCGAGCCGGGATTTGCGGCACCAGTCTGCAGGTTCACCAGCTTCGCCTCGGAGCGTTTTCCGTCGGAATACGTGAGCAGCGCCGGCTGGGGCGTGTATTCGTTCCCGAAGATGTCGGTGACCGTGGCCATGTACACGTAGGTGACGTTGCCGGCAAACGCCTCGGTCATCGGGGTGTCTTTCGTCCAGGTGATGGTTCCGGTCGAGCCGCCCTGCACTTCGCCGTTGATCATGCGGCTGACGCGGAAGTTCAGCTGGTCGCCTTCTTTCAGCGAAGCCGTCGTCTTGCCGGCCATGCCGGTTTCGTCGGCGTCGTCGTACACGCACAGCACTTTGTAAGAGTTCGTGGGGTAGTCGTACATCGACAGCACGTTCGTCTTGATCGTCACCGTCTTGCCGTTCTTGTTCTTGGTGGTCCACTCGACGGGGGTTGAATACAGGTTGTACGATGCCTTGTCGTTTTCATACACCATGTCGACGATGTCGGCGTACACGTACGCGTCGCCGATCTTGTACCATCCGCCTCCGAAGCGATCGGAATACTCGACGGCGCCGGTCTTCGAATCGATGGAGAGGTCCATGTTGTTGTCGGATCCGAGCATGACCACCGACCCGTCGTCGAGCAGCTGCCCCAGCTTGTACGTGGTGTTCGCAATCCATTCGGTGTTGCCTGTGATATCGACGTGGTAGCGCAAGTCGTCGTCGATACGCGACTCGATGTTGAACGTGCCCTTCGCGTCGTCCTCGGTCACGGGGTCGAGGCCCGCAACGCCTTTGCCGGACCAGTCCACCGAGCTGTACGTGCCGGCTTGCGTGGCCAAGAACTGCAGGTAGGGGATGTTGCCGAGGCCGTTTTCCGCGACGAGGGCAAAGTATTTCGAGAACGTGTCCTCGTCGATCTTCAGCGGGTAGAACACGGAAAGGCCGGTTGACTTCGTGGCTTGCGGGCCGTGCACCTCGTAGACGACGGCGCTGGCAACGGCTTTCTCGACGGCATCGGCCGAGCTGGCAAGTGATTTGCTCATGCAGTTCATGAGGTCGCTCAGGTCGACCATGTCGGTGTAGCCTTCAATGTAGTTGGCGTGGCCGAACGCCTTCACGTCCCCGGCGGCGTTCACGAGCCGCTGCATATCGGCTGGCTTTTCGGTTGCCTTCGCCATGTCGGTCGCGGCGGTTTCGAACGCGCTGGACACCGCGGCGATTTGGGACAGGTCGACAGTTGACAGCGTGGCGGTCGATGCCACTCCGTTGTCCTCGCATTTCGCCAGGTATGCATCGCAGATCGTCTGGCCCAAGCCCGCCACGTTACCCGTGGGGTTGCTGAACCATGCGGCCCATTCCTTCCACGCCCAGCCGCACGCCGGCTCGACTTCTTCTGAAGCAACCATGTAGTCCGCGTACGGCGCAAGCATCTGCGCGGTTTCGAGCGTGGCCATGAGGCAGGTGTCGAATCCGACGACGTCGAACGTCACGCCCGCGTTCGCGATGCCGGATTGCAGCTCGGGCAGCGATAGCGCATCGCCATCGAGCTCGTCTTGGCACACGCCCGCGAGCGACCCGCCACCATGGTCCCAGAACACGAGCATGTAATGATCGGCGGGGTAGTTCTTCACGCCCCAGGTCAGGAAGTCAGCAAACGTGTCCGCGTTGCCCATCGACGTGCGCGGCTGCTCGTCTTGGAGGAACAGCTTGCCGTCGTGCACCTCGTAGCGCTGGATCTTCGAGGGGTCGACCAAGTCGTTCTGCCATTCATTGGCGCCTCCCGTCTCCAACACGAACGTGGTGCTCTTCGGGAAATCGGCTTCCTGCAACTCGACGATGTTGTTGGTGGCATAGCCGGCTTGGCTTTCCAGGTTCGATCCGCACATGTACACGAGCACGGTCCAGGTGTCGTTCGGGCCGATGGCCTTGTTGGCGTTGCCGCCTCCCGGCCCGTTTGCGCTGACGGCCTGGCCGCTTCCATCCGACGAGCAGGCGACGAGCAGGCACAGGGTCAGTGCCGTGATGATGCCGAAAAAGGCGCGAAGCGAGTGGTTCAAGCGTGTTGCCATGGTACGAACCGCCTTCCATTTCCTGCGAGAAATGCTTGCAGTATACGGTGGTTTATCAGGCATATTGCGAGTATTGCCATATAGGCAATGACAATTGCCTGATTGGAAGATAGCAGGAAAAGGTTAGGCAGTAGAATACTTGAGCTTATCAACGAAAAAGAAGGAAGAGGTTCATCATGCCGCTGAAGAACAAACTTGTCGCGTTCATCGTGAGCATTGTCATGTGCGCTTCGTTTGTGCCGGCGCTGGCTCTCGCCGATGTCGTGGACGGAGAGCAGCAGCCCGATGTCGTGAACGAGGAGCAGGAGCATGGCATCGCCGACGAGGCGGGTATGGCTGCGCAAGCTGATGACGAAGAAGCTGCCGAAATGACGGCTCAGGCAACCGAAGTCCAGCTTGATTTCAAAGGTGCAACAGGCGTGTCTGGAAACGTGCTTTCCTATGAGGGAGGCTATAAGGTTGAAGTGAGCACTGGCGATACTGGCTCGTGGAGAGAAACCAACCTTACGGTGTCGCCCGGCGCGAAGGTGACGTTCAAGTTCATGCCGCCAGAGGGTTATGGCGGTAACGCGTCGCTTGTGTTCGATGGCAAGGCGATTCCCTTTAAAGACGGCATGCTCACTTACACGGTCGCTTCCTCGGACAAGCCCATCGTGGTCGATCTCAACGCGGAGGCTGGTCCCCAGGGCACGCGGAAGGTGAAGCTCACCATCGACGAGGCCAGTCTGCCGATGCTGGCTGACAAATGCACGTTGAAAGTTGGATATGGTGATGATGATGACGTCAAGTTCGGCGTGGGAGACAACGGGAAAGAAATCGAGGTGAGCGCCAAAACGCTCGAACGGACCCTCCTGGCCTTCACCATCGACACGCGGTATTTCATTCCCACTGCCGTGGTGAACGGCAAAACGTTCGAGACTTTCGACGAGGGCACGACCCCGGACGATCCTAGCCGGGTGAACATTGTCGTCGAGCTCGATGGCGAAGACGCCGCTGCCGACGAGTTTAACGTTAACCTGAGCATCGGTGCGCAGGCGAATGTCAACTTGCAAGCGNNNGACCTTGCCATTAGCGACACAGACACTGATACGACGGTTGCGGGCGCGGTTGCCACGTTCGATCTTGGCGCGCAAGTCAACGGTGCTGCGGCGGCGGAAACCGAGACACCACTCGATGTCGTCATGGTTCTTGATACCAATGTTTATACAGGTTCGAATTACGTCGTAGATCGCGAGCATAACGGAGTGCATACCGAGTTGGCAACGACATACGATGCGACTACCGGTGCGCTTGGGTTCTCGTCCGATCTGTATTCCAAATACACCCTGGTTGACAAAGACGCAGCTACGAAGGCTACGACCAAAACCACCGTTGCGAAGACGGGCGACCCTCTGACGGCTGCTGGTATGCTCGCCATTGCACTGGCAGCGTTTGGCATCGCGGTATTTGCCACTCGCAGGCTGAGCAGCAAGGCGTAAGGGCGCAAAGACATATCAATGTGAAACGGGGGTCATTCGGCCCCCGTTTTCGTTTGCGGCGCGAGCGGGGGAAATGCGCTATCATGTGCGCAGATAGAACGCTTCCATTTACGAACACAATTGCGGCACGGAAGGCGTCATGGCACGGGGCAACCGTCTCATACTCGATCGTTACGAGCCCATCGGCACGGCGGGTGTCGGTGGCTTCGGCACCGTGCAAATCGCCTGGGATCCGCGCATTCAGCGTCGCGTTGCCATCAAGACCATCCCTCTGACCGAGCTTGACGCGTATCGCGCGAACCTTCCCGGCGCGCAAGCCGTTTCCACAAGCCCGACGGCCGACCGCTGGCATGGCGTGCAGCCGTGGAACGAGTTCTTGGAAAGCGAAGACGCCGCCATCCGCGGCGAGCGCGTCGAGTTCGGCGGGTATCCGGCAGCCGACTTCAGCCCCGATGATTTTCCAGCAGACCCCGACGAGGTCATTTCGCTTTCGCATTTACCGGGCCTCGATGAAGCGCGCACGGCCGCCATGTTGCAAGACCCGCGCATCGTCACGGTGTACGATTTCGAAATCCGCGACCGCATGGCGTACCTCATCATGGAATACGTCGAGGGCATCACGCTGACGAGGTTGCTGTTCGACTATCCCGATTACCTCACGCTCGACATGGTCGCTGCCGTGTTCGACGCCGTGGCCGGCGCGCTCATGGTGGCGCACAAGGCAGGCGTGCTGCACCTCGACATCAAGCCCGATAACATCATCATCAACCCGCAGGGGCAATCCAAGGTCACCGACTTCGGCTTGGCCACGTTGGCGGATGCGTCTGGGGCGGGCACGACGGGCGGCGGCACCATCGGCTACATGCCGCTCGAGCAAATGCGTCGCGAGCATTTGGACGCGCGCACCGACGAATGGTCGCTGGCGGCGGTGACCTACGAGATGCTGACGGGTGACAACCCGTTTCGCGTGGGAAGCCTGGACGAAGCCGAGGCGGCCATCCTGGACGCCGAGCTCATCTTGCCGTCGTTGTGCTGGGACAACCTCGACGAGCAGGCTGACGACGTGGTGTTCTACGCGCTCGACCCCGACCGCGAGGAGCGCTACGAGAGCGTCGCGCACTTCGCCGAGGAAATGGACAAGTTCCTGGGCGATCCCGAAAACGGAAGCAACCAGTTGGCGCTCGTGGTCTCCGACGCGCTTGGCCTTGCCGACGCCTTTGCCGATGACGTTGACGAGGAAGGGGAGTGGGAAGAAACCGCACCCGCGCCTCCGCCTCGCCGCAGCCCGGGTTTGTTCGCGCGCCTGTTCGACAACCACGCCTCCGATTCGGCTGATGACGGGGTGTACGACGACTACTACGACGAGCCCGAGGCTTATGACGAGCCCGACTACGACGACCCGCCGCGCGCGCTTCGGCGCCGCGACCGCGTTGCGAAGCAGAAGAAGCCCCTTACGCCCGAGCAGAGGAGACGCCGCCTGGGTGCTGTGGGTCGCATCGTGGCCGCGCTGGCCGGCGGGCTTGCCACCTGGTTCGCGCTTGGCGCCCTGCCCGTCCTTCCCACCTTGTTCGGGCTCGATCCGCTGTTCCTCAACGCCGTCATCTCGATCGTCGTGGCCGCTCTTGCCGCCATCGTTCCTCCTGTGGGCCTCGCGATTGCGGCCATCCTGCTCGCCATCGCCTTCATTCCACGCTTCTTGCATCTGTAGTCCCAAATTGGACGTTTGCCTCTGAGGTAGACGTCCACCTCAGAGGCAAACGTCTAATACCGGTGGCATAATGGGCTTGGCGAAAGGAGCCCGCATGTTTTGTCCTCAGTGTGGTGCGAAGCTCGAAGACGGACGGAAGTTTTGCACGGAATGCGGTACGCCGTTGCAACCGAAGCCGGATTTCGAGAAGCAGACCGAGTATCGGGTTGAAACCTTTCAGCAAGGCCCTGGACCGAAGCCTGACCCAGCGCAGCCCTTGCCAATTAACGGCCCGGCACCAGGCGCCACGTCCCAAACGTCGCCTTCCGCTGCCAAACAAGCCCCCGCGAAGAAGTCGAGTCGTTCAGGCTGCCTCGTCATCGCCATAGTCCTGCTCGTCGCCGTCGTGTTGCTTGCGGTCTCTTGCTCGATGCTCGACCGCTGCACGTCGGGCATCGCGAACCACGCGAACACCACTGCCAACACGGCTGCAACCAATGGCTCCTCGCTTACGAGCGCCGCCGTCGATTCGAAGGAAACGTGGACGGTTCTCTTCTACCTTTGCGGATCCGACCTGGAATCCGAAGGCGGGTTGGCGACGTTCAACTTGCAGGAGCTCGCTTCCACCACGCTTGGCGACAAGGTGACGTTCGCCATCGAGACCGGCGGTTCGAAGTCCTGGCAGAACTCCTCGATCGACCCGCGCTACCTCACGCGATACACGATCAGCTCCGACGGCTTCTACGAAGAGCAGAAACTGCCGAGCGCATCCATGGCCGCCGCCTCCACGTTCGCCGACTTCGTGTCGTGGGGCCTGAAAACCTTCCCGGCAGATCACTACATGCTGGTGCTGTGGGACCACGGCGGCGGCTCGGTGTACGGCGTGTGCAACGACGAGCTGTACCCCGGCGGGTCGCTCTACGATACCGATACGCTGACGCTGACCGAGATCAGCGATGGCCTGGCGCAAAGCGGGGCCGCGTTCGACGTCATCGGCTTCGACACATGCCTCATGGCCACATACGAGACGGCGGCGATCCTTGCCCCCTATGCCAAGTACCTGGTGGCATCCGAGGAAATCGAGCCTGGTTCCGGGTGGGATTACGCATCGTGGCCCCAATGGCTCGGCGCCCATACGGGAGCGACGGGCGCGCAGCTCGGCGCCGAGATCTGCGACACGTACTACGCCAAATGCAAGCTGTACAACGCCGCCGACATGGCGACCCTTTCGGTGGTCGACCTGTCGAAAGTCCCGGACTTATCAGATTCGTTCTACGAGGCTTCACGCGAGATGGCCGAAGCCACAGGCGACAGGAAGGCGATGCGATCGCTGTATTACGCCGCGTATAAAACCACCTGCTTCGGCGGCGACCGCGCTTACAACATGGTCGATTTGGGCGATCTCATGCAGAAGGTCAGCAAGGTCGTCACCGAGCATTATGCCGACGTCATCGCCGACGTGGGAGAGGCCGTGGTGTACCAAGTGCACGGCCGCAGCCATCCCAAAGTGACTGGCTTGTCGGTGTTCTACCCGCTCGACACCAGCTACGCGTCCGAGTTCTACGGCTTCCTCGATGTGGCCGGCAACGTTCCGTACGCCCAGTTCGCGGCCGTGATGTTTGGCCAGTACAACGCCGTCGACTGGAAGGAATACGCCACGTCCATCATGCCGAAGGCAGCGCCGATCGAGAAAGCGGGCGTCACAATCGATTACGAGGAGCGCATCAACGACGAAGGCCGGCTCGAGCTGCAGGTCAAAAGCGGGCTTGAGGACATCGCGGAAGTGTCCATGCAGTTCTCGCTGCTGCTGCCCGACAAGAACGCGATCGTGTACCTCGGCAGCGACTACAACGTGCTCGGCGATTGGGATGCGGGCGTGTTCGCCGACAACTTCTACGGGAAGTGGATGGCCATCGACGGCAACTGGGTTTCCACCACGCTTTACGAGGTCGGCGACGGCTACTACATGTACTACGTCCCCATATTGCTGAACGGCGAGCAGTCGAACCTCATCGTCCGGTATGACAGGGATGCGAAGACCTACGAGGTCATCTGCGCTTGTGCAACGGTCGACGAGGGCAATCTGGCACCCAAGCAGATGCGCGCGCTCGAAAGCGGCGATGTGGTCGAATTCCGGTTCCCCGCCTACACGTTCGACGATCAGGAGCTCGTGTTCGAAATGGGCAAGGTCACGTGGAGCAACGATGTGAAAGTGGAAGACCTCGATTTGGGCGATGGCGCGTACCTGTGCCGCTTCGTCCTGACCGACGTCCTCGGCGAAGACCACACGACCGACCTGTACGTGCAGAACTACCAGGGCGACAGCATCACCGTCGAACCTCTCGCTGACTATCTGGCTAGGCAGTAGGGAACAGGAACCGGACGGGGGCAAAGCGTGGGCGCGCCCGCAATCGGCCCAGGGGGAGACAGGGGCAGGAGCCAAAAGGGGATACTCCCCTTTTGGCTCCTGCCTCCAAAAAGCCTGCTTATTCCGGTTCGATGACCTTCACGCCGCCCATGTAGGGGACGAGCACGTCGGGCACGCGGACCGAGCCGTCGGCTTGCTGGTAGTTTTCCAGGATGGCGGCCATCGTGCGGCCCACGGCCAGGCCCGAGCCGTTCAACGTGTGCACGTAGCGCGTGCCTTTGAACTTCTCGGGGTCCTTGTAGCGCATGTTCATGCGGCGCGCCTGGAAATCGGTGCAGTTCGAGCAGCTCGAGATTTCCTTGTAACCGTTGTAGCAGGGCAGCCACACCTCGAGGTCATACGTCTTGGCGGCCGAAAAGCCCATGTCGCCTGTGCACAGCGTGATGACGCGGTAGGGCAGCTCGAGCATCTGCAGGATGTTCTCGGCGTCGGCGACCATGGCCTCGAGCTCTTCGTACGATTTTTCGGGCTCGCACACCTTCACCATCTCGACCTTGTCGAACTGGTGCACGCGAATCAGACCGCGCGTGTCGCGGCCAGCCGAACCGGCTTCTTCGCGGAAGCAGGGCGTGAACGCGCAGTAGTGCTTGGGCAGATCGTCGACGGAAAGCGTCTCGTCGGCGTGCAGGTTGGTCAGCTGCACTTCGGCGGTCGGGATGAGGTAAAGGTTGTCGCCTTCTTTGTCGGAGGTGCCCTCCATGTCGGTGGCGAACGTCTTGAACATGTCGTTTTCGAACTTCGGCAGCTGGCCCGTGCCCGTCATCGTGCGGGCATTGGCCATGACGGGCAGCCACCATTCCTTGTAGCCGCGGCTCGTGTGCGTGTCGGCCATGAAGTTGATGATGGAACGCTCGAGACGCGCGCCCATGCCGCCGAGCACGATGAAGCGGCTCGCGGCCAGCTTCACGCCGTACTCGAAGTTGATGATGCCCAG
>CADAKR010000013.1 GCA_902788545.1 uncultured Coriobacteriaceae bacterium | reverse complement strand
CGAGCGCACACCCGGAGCGTGGGCGGCCGGGCTGCGGACAACCCGAGGTTGGTAGCGCACGGCCAGGCCAGCAGCCAGGGATGGCGGCAAAACAAATTCAACAACGTGAGACTTGCTTGTTGTGGCTCCGCAACAGCAATCGGTGACTCGCAGGTTTTTCTCGACATCATCGGAAAGCTATCGGCATTCAGCGTCGTTCTTCTCGATGGGTTTATCGCATCGCTTGCGACCTCGTCCTTCTCGATACTGAAAAGTTTATGTATGATGTGCTGTAACATCGTTCATCACTCGGAAAGGCTGGGTGCGACATGGCGATTATTCGTCCCGTATCACACTTGCAGCGCAAGATCGGCGAGTTGACCAAGCTTGCCAAGGAGACCGGTGAGCCCATTTACCTCTCGAAGAACGGCACCGAGCATCTGGTGCTCATGGACGCCGACGCGTTCGCTGAGCTTCAGAAGCGTGCCGAGAAGAGCGAGAGCAAGAATGACTAAGCTTGAGGACATCCGCGTAGGGTCGCAGCTTACGGGCGTCGTTGGCGACAAGGTCGTCACCGCCGTGGCTGTGGAGTGGTTCGGCAACTACGCACTCACGCTCACCTACCGCACCGAGGACAACGTTCTCGGCGAGACGATGCTCTACCGCGACATGGAGCCCAACCTTCGGCTCGTCAGCTCGTCGCAGTGGACATTCGACGCAGACCCGAGCGAGCTGAAGCTCGTGTCGGAGGCTTACCGCATCAACCTGGCGCACCTCTTCGACCCGTACCTTGCCGTGCGCACATCGGCCATCGACCCGCTGCCACACCAGATCTCGGCGGTGTACCAGAACATGCTGCCGAAGATGCCGCTTCGCTACGTGCTGGCGGACGACCCCGGCGCGGGCAAGACCATCATGGCAGGGCTCCTCGTGAAAGAGATGCTGGCACGCGGCGACCTGAAGCGGTGCCTCATCGTGTGCCCGGGCAATCTCGTGGAGCAATGGCAGGACGAGCTGTACCGCAAGTTCGGGCTGAAGTTCACCATCCTCACGAACGACTTGCTGGAAGCGTCTGTCACGCGCAACGCGTTCAAGGAGCACGACCTCTGCATCGCGCGGCTCGACAAACTCTCTCGCAGCGAGGACGTGCAGGGGCTGCTGAAGGACACCACCTGGGACCTCGTCGTGGTGGACGAGGCGCACAAGATGAGCGCGACTGTGTTCGGCGGCGAGGTGAAATACACCAAGCGTTACCAGCTGGGGCAGCTTCTGGGCGAGACGACCGAGAACCTGCTGCTGATGACGGCGACGCCGCACAACGGCAAGCCCGAGGACTTCCAGCTGTTCATGGCGCTCATCGACCGCGACCGATTCGAGGGGGCGCGCCACCGCAAGCAGAAGCCCCGCGAGCTCACGCCGCCCGACGCGCTCATCCACGACGTTCCCGAGAACGTCTTCAAGCCCGACTTCGACGTGTCCGACGTTATGCGACGGCTGGTGAAGGAGGAGCTGCTTCGCTTCGACGGGAGACCGCTCTTCCCCGAGCGCCGCGCCCAGACCGTGACGTACACGCTCTCGCCAGCAGAGGCGGAACTGTACGCGCTGGTGACCGACTACGTTACCGAGGAGTTCAACCGGGCCGATCGACTGGACGGCAAGCGGAAGAACAGCGTCGGCTTTGCGCTCACCATCCTGCAGCGCAGGCTGGCATCCTCGCCCGAGGCGATCTACCAGTCGCTCCGCCGCCGCAGGGAGCGTCTCGAATCGCGCCTTCTGGAGGTGCGCGACCGGGCAAACGGCACCGGATCGTACTCGACCGTGTTCAACCAGTTTGACGAGGACTTCGACGAGGACGACTACACGCCCGAGGAGCTTGAGGGCATCGAGGACGATGTCATCGACACGGCATCGGCATCGGCCACCGCAGCCGAACTGGAAGCCGAGATTGCGACGCTGAAGGTCTTGGAGCGCAAGGCCAACGAGGTGCGCATGAGCGGCGAGGACCGCAAATGGGATGAGCTGAGCCGCCTTCTGCAGGACAACTCGGACATGTTCGGTCCTGACGGCAGACGCGAGAAGCTCATCGTGTTCACCGAGCACAAGGACACGCTGGAATACCTCGCGACCAAGATACGGCAGCTGCTGGGCAGCCAGGACGCGGTGCTGACCATCAAGGGCGGCATGCCGCGCGACGAGCGCCACAAGGCCGAGGAGCTGTTCAAGCAGGACAAGAACGTGCGCATACTCGTTGCCACCGACGCGGCCGGCGAGGGCATCAACCTGCAGCGAGCGCACCTGATGGTGAACTACGACCTGCCGTGGAACCCCAACCGAATAGAGCAACGTTTCGGGCGCGTGCACCGCATCGGCCAGACCGAGGTGTGCCACCTGTGGAACCTCGTGGCCAAGGAGACGCGCGAGGGCCAGGTGTTCGACCGGCTGTTCCAGAAGCTCGAAGAGGAGCGAAACGCACTGGGCGGGCGCGTCTTCGACATCCTGGGCCGCGTGACCTTCGAGGACAAGCCGCTGCGCGAGCTACTCGTGGAGGCCATCCGCTATGGCGACCGGCCCGACGTGCGCGACCGGCTGAACCAGGTGGTCGACAGCTCGCTCGACGGCGACGCGCTGAAACGACTGCTTGAGGAATACGCGCTGACCTCCGACGTGATGGACGTACACTCCGTCATGAAGATCAAGGAGGACATGGAGCGCATGGAGGCCAGCAAGCTGGAGCCGCACTTCATCGAGGCGTTCTTCGTGGAGGCCATGCGACGCTTGGGCGGCCGCATATCAGAGCGCGAAGACGGGCGCTACGAGGTGCTGGAGGTGCCGTTTTCCGTGCGCAGCCACGACATGCGCATCGGCATCGCCGATCCGGTGCTGCGCAGCTACGAGCGCATCTGCTTCGAGAAGGAACGCGCGCAGATTCCCGGCGGCGTGACCGCCGACCTCGTGTGCCCGGGACACCCGCTGCTCGACGCCACCGTGTCGGTCATCCTGGAACAGAGCTTGGGAACGCTTCGGCAGGGGGCCGTGCTCGTGGACGACGACGAGACCGCCGACACGCCGCGGTTCCTGTTCTACGTGGAGAGCGCCATCCAAGACGGTACCGTGCTGCCCGACGGCACCAAGAAGACCGTGAGCCGGGCCGTGCACTTCGTGGAGATAGATTACGACGGCAACACGTTCGACGCTGGATACGCGCCGTACCTGGACTACCGCCCGGCGACCGAGGCGGAGCGTGCTTCGATGGAGGTCGTGTTCGCCGAGGAGCTGGGATGGCTCGAAAGCGACCCGGATAAGATAGCCACCGACTTCGCTATCCGCAACATCATCCCCGAGCACATCGGCGAGGTCCGCACGCGCACGCTCGCGCAGGTGGCGAAGGTGCAGAAAGCCGTGGACACGCGCCTGCGTGCTGAGATCAACTACTGGGACTACCGCGCGGGAGAGCTCGCCGACCGCGAGCACGCCGGCAAGAAGAATGCCCGCCTGAACTCGAAGCAGGCAGAGCGCAGAGCCAACGAACTTGCCGAGCGGCTGAAGAGGCGCATGGACCAGCTCGACCGGCAGAAGCAGCTGAGCCCCATGCCGCCGCGCGTGGTGGGCGGTGCGCTCGTGGTGCCGGCGTCGATGCTTCACGGTTCGACGGTCGCAGACCCGAACGGGCAGAGCGCCGACGCGGCCGTGAAGCGCAAGACCGAGCTCGCCGCCATGGACGCCATCATGGCGATTGAGCGGGAACTTGGGTATGCGCCACGAGATGTCAGCGAGCAGCGTGGCATCGGCTACGACATCCTGAGCCGTGTGCCGGACGACATGCGCGACGGCGACGACCCGGTGACCCGCATGGTCGAGGTGAAGGGGCGTGTCGCCGGCGGCGACTCCATCACGCTGACCAAGAACGAGATTCTATGTGGCCTGAACAAGCCCGAGTGCTGGCTGCTCGCCATCGTCGAGGTCGACGGCCATACCACCAAGACCACCTATCTGAGGCGGCCCGCGCTGCGTGCGCCGTCTTTTGCGGAGAACAGCGTCAACTACGATATGGGACGGCTCATCGAGTCCGCCGAGGTCGTCCTGGAAAGGACCGACACATGGCTGTGAAGAAGCTCATCGAAGTGGCGCTGCCGCTTGAGGCAATCAATGAAGCTTCGGCGAGGGAGAAATCAATTAGGCACGGGCATCCATCCACCCTCCATCTATGGTGGGCGCGGCGGCCTCTGGCTGCAGCGCGTGCTGTCATTTGGGCGTCCCTCGTGGATGACCCTTCAAGCCATCCTGAAGACTTTCCAACAGAAGAAGAACAAACGGCAGAAAGGGAACGGCTCTTCAGGATCTTGGAAGACCTTGTTGTTTGGGAGAACTCCAACGATCCACGAGTTTTGGATGCCGCGAAAGCTGAGATACGAAAGAGCGTTGGCGACAAAGTACCACCTTTGCTCGATCCGTTTGCGGGAGGAGGCGCAATCCCGCTAGAGGCTCAACGTCTTGGGCTTAAGGCATACGCTCAAGACCTTAACCCCGTTGCCGTCACAATCAACAAGGCAATGATTGAGATACCGCCACGCTTCGCAGGGAAGCCTGCCGTTAATCCAGATGCTCAAAAGAGGCGCAATCTAATGACCTGGGAGAATGCAAATGGATTGATGGCGGACGTTGAGTACTACGGGCGTATGCTTATCGATGAAGCATATAAACGTATCGGTAAGCATTATCCACAGGTTGATTTGCCAGCAGAGTACGGAGGAGGCAAAGCGCCGGTTGTGGCATGGATTTGGACACGAACTGTCAGATGTCCAAACCCAGCCTGCGGTCACGAAACGCCCCTGATACGCTCGTTTGACGTAGCAAAGAAGCGCGGCAAGGAAATGCATGTCGATTTAGATACCACTGGTGGCAAGCTTCAATTCAGCGTCGGACAAGGTAAGAGCAGATGTGACGGGACCGTGAACCGAAAAGGTGCCACGTGCGTGCATTGTGGCGCACCAATCGGATTTCCGTACATTCGTGAAGAGGGTCGTGCGGGGCGGATGGGCGAAAAGCTGATGGTAACGGTTGCTGAAGGCGAGCGCTCGAAACTGTTTATCTCGCCAGACGCAGTGCAAATCGAGGCAGCACATGTTGCTAAGCCTGAAGATTATCCTGATGCAAAACTGCCCAATAATCCTCGCGACTTTAAGACACCAAATTACGGACTCGAAAACCTCAGCCAACTCTTTACCAATCGGCAGTTAGTGGCACTAACAACTCTAAGCGACCTAGTAGCGGAGATTCAAGACATTGCAACTGATGACGCAATCAAGGCTGGATGCGATAAGAGCAGCCCTTCGCTTAGCGAGGGCGGCAATGGTGCAAAAGCCTATGGAGAGGCAATCGGTGTTTATCTAGCATTCCTTATTGATCAGGTCGCTAATCACTCATCATCAGTATGCAGCTGGAACGCGCCCAATACACAGATGAGAAATACTTTTGGCAGACAGGCCATTCCTATGGTGTGGGACTATGCGGAGTGTAACGTGTTCAGCTCATCAACGGGCAGCTATCACAATTTGTTTGAAAGGCTGCTAAAGGCATTCCCATCGCTGCCGACGTCAGTTGAAGGAGAGGCAAGACAGTTTGACGCGCAAAGCGATAATGGGCTTCGAGGTATTGTAGTCTCAACCGACCCGCCGTACTACGACAACATTGGCTATGCTGATTTGTCAGACTTCTTCTACGTATGGCTGCGCAGATCGCTGAGGAGAACGTACCCCAAACTATTCAGCACGATGCTGGTGCCTAAAGCTGAGGAGCTAGTCGCAACACCCTATCGGGACAATCGCGGCATTGACGGAGCGCGTCTCTTCTTCGAAGAAGGGATGTTTGAGGCGTTCAAGCAAGTCAATGCCTATGCCTGTGAGGATATCCCCGTAACAATCTATTACGCATTCAAGCAAGATGAGACCGAGACTGTTAATGAAGTAGAAGCTACAGCCTCAACGGGCTGGGAAACAATGCTGTCGGCAATCATACGCTCAGGCTTCACGATTACGGGAACATGGCCGACTCGTACTGAAAAGCCCGGACGCATTATTGGAAACGGGCAAAACGCCCTTGCATCCTCCATCGTTCTCGTCTGCCGCAAGCGACCCGCTGACGCACCAATGGCGACTCGACGCGAGTTCGTTAATACCCTCAAGCGCGAGCTCAAGCCAGCACTCGACAAGCTCCAGACCAGCAACATCGCTCCCGTGGATATGGCCCAATCGGCCATTGGCCCTGGCATCGGTGTTTACTCGCGGTTCTCGAAGGTGCTCGAGGCAGATGGTTCCGAGATGACCGTCCGAGCCGCGCTTCAGATCATCAACCAGGAGCTCGACCTGTACTTCTCCGACCAGGATAGCGACCTCGACCGTGACAGCCGCTTCTGTGTGGACCTGTACACCCAGAGCGCGTTCAACGAGATCAAGTTCGGCGAGGCTGATGTGCTCGCCCGTGCCAAGAACACCTCCATCGACGGACTCGCGGCAAAGGGCGCGCTCTTCGCCAGCAAGGGCATCGTGAGGCTGCTCGGGCGCGACGAGCTGAAGAACGCCAACGACTGGCAGTTCACCTGGCTGTTCACCCAGCAGCTCACCCACGCCATGGAGACCGGCGGCGTGGAGGCGTGCGCCCAGATGCTCAAGGACGTCTTCGACAGCAGGGCCGAGAACGCCAAGGCGCTGGCGTACCGACTGTTCACCATCGCAGACAAGAAGGGCTGGAACGCGGAGGCGTTCGCGTACAACTCGCTTGTCGTGGCGTGGCCGGAGATCCAGTCCCGTGCCGCGCAATTGCAGGCAGAAAAGCCGGTGCAGTACACGTTGTTCGACGATTAGGAAAGGCCGTAAGTCATGGAGAATTACGTACGCGTAGCCAAGGGATTCGACATCCTGACCAACTCGCTCGCGCCGTATGTCGCACGCGAGTTCATCATCGCCTATGGGCCGGACAACTGGTGGCAGGACGGCGTCCTGAACAAGCTGTACGAGGACCAGAAGCGCAACCTGCCCGAGTCGGGCGACTTCGACACGCTGGTGGACTCGCTCGACATCGCGCTCTGCCTGCTGCTGGCCGACATCCAGTGGAACGATGTGTTCCGCAAGAAGCTCTCGAAGGACTGCAGGACATGGCTCAACGAGCTGCGCACCACGCGCAACAAGTGGGCACATCGTGGCAGCCAGGACATCAGCGACAACGACACGTGGCGCGCGCTCGACACGATGTCGCGGTTCTGCGAGCAGATAGATCCGGACGGCGCGGCCGACATCAACGCGCTGCTTCGCGAGGCCCGCTACGGCAGCGCGGAGGGGTCCGTAGCGACGACGAGCAACGCAGCCGTTCAGCCCATCAAGTCGAAGAAGGCCGTTGCTGAGACGGTGGCGGCGGCAGGACTCCCCAGCTGGCGCGACGTGATGGAGCCCCACCAGGACGTGGCCGAGGGACGCTATCGCAACGCCGAGTTCGCGGCCGATCTTGCGCAGGTGGCGCGAGGCGAGGGCACGCTCGAGTACCGCGACCCGGTGGAGTTCTTCGGGCGCACGTACGTGACCGAGGGCATGAAGGGACTGCTCGTGCAGTCGCTCAAGCGCGTGGCCGGGCTTGACGGCGAACCCGTCATCCAGCTGAAGACAGCGTTCGGCGGCGGCAAGACGCACAGCATGCTGGCGCTGTATCACCTGCTGCGCAGCCGCAAGCGCATCGGGCAGATCCCCAACGCGGTGCCCGTGCTGGAGGCCGCCGGCATCGACGAGGTGCCCGAGGTGCACGTAGCAGTGATCGTAGGCACCGCTCTGAACCCAGCGAAGGCCAAGCGCCCCGCCGACATGCCGGGCGTCACCGTGAACACCATCTGGGGCGAGATCGCCTACCAGCTGGCAATGTCGAAGGGCGACCCGTCTCTCTACGAGTACGTGCGCGACGCTGACCGGCGTGGCGTCTCTCCCGGCTCGCAGACGCTGGCCGAGATGTTCGACGCGTGCGGGTGCGCGCTGGTGCTCGTTGACGAGCTGGTGGCCTACGCCAAGAAGCTCTTCGGCGTGGAGAAGCTGCCCGCCGGTTCGTTCGACAACTTCATAACGTTCATCCAGGAGCTGACCGAGGCCGCACGTGCCTCCAAGTGCAGCCTGGTGGTGGCGTCCATCCCCGAGAGCGAGCGCGAGATTGGCGGCGAGAGCGGCCAGCGTGCGCTTGAGGCCATCGAGCACACCTTCGGGCGCATGGAGGCCATCTGGAAACCCGTGAGCGCCAACGAGGGCTTCGAGGTGGTGCGTCGGCGCCTGTTCCTCGACTGCAAGGACACGGCGCAGCGCGATGCCGTGTGCAATGCGTTCAGCAAGATGTACGGCGAGAACGCCGCCGACTTCCCGGTTGATGCCCGCGAGCTCGAGTACCGCGACCGCATGGTGAGCTGCTATCCCATCCATCCGGAGGTGTTCGACCGGCTCTATGAGGACTGGGCGACGCTTGAGACCTTCCAGCGCACGCGCGGCGTGCTGCGCCTGATGGCGGCCGTGATCCACGAGCTGTGGATGAGCCAGGACAAGAGCCCAATGATCATGCCGGGCTCCTTGCCGCTGGACGTGCCCAACGTACGCGACGAGCTGACCCGCTATTTGGACGAGAACTGGAACGGCGTGGTCGACAGCGAGATAGACGGCAAGAAGTCGCTGCCGTACAAGAACGACCAGAGCAACGCGCGGTATGGCCGGCTGTTCGCGTCGAGGCGCGTGTCGCGCACCATCATGCTGGGGTCGGCCCCCGACGTGAGTGGGCAGACGGCTCGTGGCATCGAGCGGGCGCATATCCGCCTAGGCGTAGTACAGCCCGGCGAGAACATCGCCGTGTTCAACGATGCGCTGGGGACGCTGCAGAGCTCGTCTTCGTTCCTGTACAGCGACGGCAACGGCAACCGGTACTGGTACGACACACGCCCGACACTACGCAAGGTGATGGAGGACCGCGCCCAGCAGCTGGACAAGGCAGACGCCGAGTACGAGGTGGAGCAGCGGCTGAAGACATTCCGCAAGTGCCCGCCGCTGGCTGGGATTCACGTTTGCCCCGCGACCTCGTTGGACGTGCCGGACGAGCAGACGCTGAGGCTTGTGGTGTTGCCGCCTGCTGCGGCGCATCGTAACGGGGCTGCCAACTCGCCTGCCGTCACGCGTGCTGCGGAGATCCTCGCGAACCGTGGCACGACGCCCAGGCAGTACAAGAACATGCTGGCCTTCATCGCATGCGACGGCGGGAGCGCCGGGTCTTTGGAGCAGGCCGCGCGTGCTTACCTTGCCTGGAAGTCGATTTCGGATGACCGCGAGTCGCTGAACCTGGACATGGCGCAGACGCACGAGACCGAGCAGAACGTGCGCCGTGCCGAGGAGACGCTGAAAACGCGCATCCAGGAGGCGTACAGCTGGCTCATCGCGCCGAGAATCGACTTGCTCTCGGGTTCGATGGAAATCGAATGGGAGATCGACCGCATCGCGGGCTCGGGCGAGGATGCCGTTCACAAGGCCGCGAGCAAGCTGCTCTCGAACGAGGCGGCCATCTCGCAGTGGGCACCGGCGCTGCTGAGGATGGAGCTCGACCGCCTGCTGTGGAAGGACAAAAAGCACCTACAGATCAAGCAGCTGTGGGAGTTCATGTGTACGTACTGCTACCTGCCGAGGCTGGCTGGGTACTCGGTGCTGGAGAACGCCATCTCGCAGGGCGCTGCGAGCAAAGAATACTTCGCGATTGCCGCCGGCGTCGGCGATGACCGCTACCTTGACTTGACGATTGGCGAGGCCAGGCCGTTCATCAACCAGAGCGACTATCTGGTGAAGCCCGCCGTGGCGCTGGACCAGATCGAGCGCGAGGAAGAGGAGCGGGCCGAGGCCGAGAGGAAGAGGCGCGAGCGCGAGGCTGCTGGTGGCGCGGTGCTCGACGGGCTTGGAGGGATTTCTTCGGGCGGCGGTGCTGCTGGTGGCGGGAGCATGGCAAGTGCCGGCGGTGGCGCTGGCGATGGTGCCGGTGGAACCGCTGGTGGCAATGCTGGCGACAGCGGGCGTGCGGGCGAGCAGATGCAGTTGCCGCTGACGTTCACCATGAGCGCGAAGCTGGATAACACGCGTGTCAACCGCGACGTGCGCACCATCATGGACGAGATTGTGAGCCAGCTGATGCAGCTCGACGGCGCTGACGTGGAGCTTTCGTTCGAGGTGCGTGCACGTGTGGACGAAGGCATCCCCGTGCCCACCACGCGGGCGATCTCGGAGAACTGCAATACGTTGCATATTGGGGATTACCGGTTCGACGGGTAGAGGACTCCGATGACTGGGTAGCCGGGTCAGCCACCAATGTGGGCTCTGACCTGGTTCCTCAGTTTGATGGGGCTGTGCTCGAAGTTATGGTAGTTCAGCAGCTGTCTTACCTCGTTGTAGACAGGAGCTTGTTTCTGTGGATCGCGAATTGTGACGATAACGCAGAACTCCTGTTCAAGCACCTCACCAGTTCTCAGCGCCATTTGCTCGATGTTGTAGCGAAATAGTGGTTCAAGCTGCAGATACCATAGCCTGTCCTCGCCGACCTTCTTTTTGAAGCTGTCCTTCAGATCGGCAAGGTCCACGGCATACTTCTTGACTGGGGCATACTTGCCTGCAAATTCAACAAGCATGCGCTCCATAAGAGCAAAGTCCCCTTCCGCTTCTTTCAGGCGTTTCCTGCTGTAAGGCGTATCAAGCAGTAGATTGAGCGTGTCAGTGCGGCCAATCTCGTTGAGAATCGTTGGCCGGTTAATGTCCCTTAGCACTTTTTCTTCGAAGGAACCGAACATTACTTTGATGTCGGACTGGCAATACTCGCCGCCCTGGTTGGCATCGAGAATCGGATTGTACGCGAGGGTGAGAACTATCTGACCGGTATACTCGCCGTCTCGGATGAGCGAATGCGGCATAGGGAAATCCATGATGTTGATCTTCTCGCCCTTCGCAAGCGTGCCGCGCATGACAAGAGTGGCTTCATAGGGGTTATCCGAGAGGATTTGCGGCAACGATGCCGGCACGCCAAAGCCAAGTTCTTTAACTTTGTCGTCTGGCGCAATGAGCTTGCCGTCGGTGAAAGTTGCCGAGTGCATGATGAGCGTCTTGACGAGGAGTGCGTCTGACTCATCATCGAGTGCGAAGTCTAGGTTTGCCGCAAGTGCGGATACTCGCGGAGTTGAGAAGCTTGTCCCTGCAGATTCGGCACCTTTGCCGTCAGTGCCAAAGGAATGCACATTGGAGACTGTAGGCTCACCCGTATTGGGATTGACGCCGGCATTACCGCCGTAGTGCGAGACTTCTGGCTTGATGATGAACTCAGGACCAGGTCCTTTGCATGAGAATGGAGATGCTTCCCCGACAGATGCCTGGTCATATGCGCTCGCCTCGTGCGCTACAGAGCCGACGGTAAGGCATCTAACCGAATCGGCTCCCTTCGCAAGCGGCTCTTTATCCACGCCCCTAAGAAAAGCGAGGCTATTGCCAGCTGTCTTGCAGATGAGTATGCCGTATTTGTCTTGAAGCGCGTCGAGTGCCACCGCAAAGTCTGAAAACTCATTCGGCTTGACCGGACCAACGCCACTTATAGAGAGGTTCCACGCAAGTGCCTTATCATGCGCATATTCGAGCGCCTCTTGAATGTTGCTGATGATCTCGGATTCCTTCACGCCGCCAACAACTTTGGGATTGGGAAACACTGCAGCATCGAACAGCATTGCGGGCAATCCATCGATCCATGCCTCGTGCTCGAACTCATCACCATAGAGCGCAACTCCTGCTACAAACGTACCATGCGCCCGATCTTGCTCGTTGTCAGGATACGTTGACCACTGCTCTTCAATGAGCCATGGCGCGAGATGATCGATGCGCTCTACACCAGAATCAAGAATGCCCAACGTTGGATACTCTTCGCTTTCCGGCGTCTTAATGTCTGGGATGTCGTTTGGCAGGCTCAAGCCATCGAGCGTCATTTCGTAGCGAGGCATTGGTTTGATAGAAAAGATGGACTCACCCATGATGCCATCAAGCATTGCCTGTGCTTGTTCTGGGGATGCCTCCACATCGTAAATGACAAGGTCGCTTGAGTATTCACACCGGAAGAAAGTGATGTATTCAGCAGCGAGCGATTCCTCAAAGGCGCGCTGGCATGCAAGGTTGTCATCGTAATTGCGGTAGTCGACGAGCCTGACTTTGTAGTCTTCGGACTCAGACAGATCAACTTCAGCACTGAAAGCAGAGACCTTCTTCACACAAGAGATTCCGGCAACATTTCGGTCGGTGTCTTTAACTCCATCGACCATGCTCCGGACAGCAGTCTCATCCTTTGCCTGGACGATAAGGCTGTCGGTACCACGCATACCGATGATGCTGGGCCTCTCGTTTGCTGCGCTATCGCCAAGCATGCCCGCAACGGCACTGCGCTTCGTTTTCGACGTGTCGTCACCATCCAATTGGACCTCAAATAGATAAGGCAGCTCAGGATTCTTTCGTGGCACTGCGATTCCGTCAAGTAGTCCGGTTGCCAGTTCTTCTGAACGGAGTAGCAGGTCATCACCCTGAAGATACCAACCAGGAACCTTGTCGCCACCGCCACCCTCGACTCGTTGGTTGTCGTCGGAGCGTTGTTTGAACATTATGATGGGCAGGAATTCGGCCACGTTAGTTCTCCTTCGCATTCAGACGCTTCGACATGTCGGATATGGTGCGCCTCGGGATATCGGTATTGTCGTGAATCGCGGCGATTGTACAGCCGTGTGACAAAAGGTAGCGAAGGTAGTCGTCCCTATCGTCTACACCATGATATTGCAGTACGTATGTCTCGTGTACGATATCAAACCTCGTGAATCCTTCTTCGTCGCGTAGCGTCGCAGCACAGAGCGCGTTCTTCGTCGCCGTGGCTAAATCTGAGTAACTAAGCCCCTCGAACGATGAGATGTAGCGCGGGGTCAGGCGTTCTGACATATGCGGCTGGATGAACTTGTCAGCATAGATCTTTATTTCGCGGGCCGTAGGCTTTGGTACCTCGATGACCTTGTTGAACCGTCTCCACACAGCTGGATCGAGCAACTCATGATGGTTAGTGGCCGCTATAAGGATGCTGCCGGTTGCGAAGGCATCAATGTTTTGAATGAGGCTGTTTACAACGCGCTTGAGCTCGCCAAGCTCGTTCTCGTCATCGCGGCGTTTGGCGACAACGTCGAACTCATCGAGGAACAGAACGCATTCCTGGCGGGCTGCGTAATCGAAGATCCTGCGAATGTTCTTAGCTGTGCTCCCGAGCAAGGAAGATACCAGTCCATCCAGACGTGCGGTGACAAGCGGAAGCCCGGTTTTGGCAGCAATGTATCGAGCGATGCTCGTCTTCCCGCAACCAGGAGGACCGTACAGCAACAGATGATTTTGTGCTTCGATTCCTCGAGCAGCAATGCTTTCCCTGTGGTCATACATGGAAATGAATGATTCGGTTTCCTTCTCAAGGAAGCTGCTAAGCACGAGGTCGATGTCTTCCGGGAGGACCATCTCAACATCTACGATGTCCATTCGACTCTCTTGATCTACGGGCTTACTTGATAATCCATCAAGCGTAGCTGTGCTGAACTTCTTGTTCGCAAGGACAGAATTGATTCGGTGTGCGAATCTGGTATCGCCTTCCTTTTCGAGGTTAGCGGCAAGCGTTCTTGCGTAGTTAAGCACACGAACCCTATCGCCTGATAGTCCGCCTTCAATTATGCGAATGACCTCTGTCTGCATCGTCATGCTCCCAAAAAAATCAGCCAACTGAAATGAAATTCGACCGTTAAGAATAAAATTATACCACTACAGAGAAAATATACACAATACGCCGCGTCCTGTACACATATGGACCGATATCAACACAAAAGAAATCTGACAACGGAATGACTTTGTGACGATGCCGGAAGATTTCCATATCAGCAATGGTGCGGGCTCATCTTTGCCCGCCTGATTAGAAAGGCTGGCAATGGTGGCAGGTGATGCACATGGCGCAGAGACGCAGGAAGAGCCGAAAGCCCAGGAAGACCTCGGGCAGCAGCAGACGGCGCAAGACAAGCCGCAGGTGAGCGGCACCGACTGGGAGAAGGCCGTCGCCGAGCGCGACGAGAAGATCGCGGCACTCGAGGCGCAGGTGGCAGAAGCCGCCAAGAACGCAGAGGCGGCCGAGCAGCTGCGCGGCGAGATTGCGGAGCTGAAGGCCCAGGGCGAGTCCGACCGCATCGACTTCAAGCTTCAGCTCGCGGGCGTGCGCAACGTGAAGGCGGCCCGCGCGATCCTTGCCGACCACGGCGGCAACGTGGACGCACTCAAAGAGGCCGAGCCGTGGCTTTTCGCCGACGCTCCCGTCGCTAAGCCGCAGTCCGGCACGACCGGGCTCCCCAACGCCGGTACCAGCACGGACGCCGGCAAGACCATGAAACGCTGGCGAAAGCTCGCCGGCCTGGACGATTCCAACGACAAAGCATAGGAGGGCTTAGACATGGCCAACAGCATCGAGTTCGCGAAGAGCTACACCGGAATCCTCGAC